>JAJACO010000037.1 GCA_022601475.1 Chlamydiales bacterium | reverse complement strand
GAAAATATTCATGAATTTGCAACATGGATAAAGGCAGAAAAATTGTCAGATAAATATTATTTAGTTGAACTAGAATAATTTTTTTCTAGTTATACAAATACTCCTTATTCTTTTATAAATCGGGATCAGTTTGTCCATTGGATGATTGGCACTGTAACTGCCAACTGGGATATCCCTAAAAGCATCTCATTCGACTTTTTCAATCGTCTTGTGACGCATATGACAGATATAAAACCAAGTATTGTAGATGAGGAAGGGGTATATTATTTCGATCTTTCGCGAGTACATGTTGTCGCTCTTCCAAAATAAGAACTCCCTTAACATCTGAGATAGTATGGCACACCTTTTGGAATATCAAAAGATAATTACAATTAAGCTTAGACTCATCTAACCAGTGCAGAAGGAGAGGGGGCGCCAGCAGTCATCACAGCTGATCGTTTTTTATCTTTTCTTCGCAGTGATGCCTCATCTAGTAGTTTTAAGCTCTTTTGCAATTCCCCAAGCCTATACCATGCAGACCGTTGAACAACTCAAGCTTTGTGCCGTTTTGGATCCTTTAGCCCCGCTTGAGAGATCTCTCAAATGGAGCAAAAATAATCCAAAAAAGCTACCCAATCTTGATTATTCAGTAGTCTCACTTTGTGTGTATATTCCGAACGCTCTTCGGCAAGAAAAGAAATTTTAGCCTAAAAAAAGGGGTAGTCTGCGGATTCTCGACGAGGGCAGTACGAGTAGTACGGCCGATGAGAGAAGATGCAAAATGGCCGCTTTTTAGCCTGAAATTTGGCCAGAGCCAGAATCGAACTGGCGACACAAGGATTTTCAGTCCTCTGCTCTACCGACTGAGCTATCTGGCCGAAGAAATAAGAGAACTTACTCTACGGGCAGCTTTTTTGCAATTGATATTTTACTAGTCGGCAGATTGAGGCTCGGCAGAGCCCTCGGTGATGAGAATCATGTCCTTGAGGATGTTGACAGATTCATCCATTTGCAGATCATTCACACCAAAAGAAATCTCTTCTAAAGGCTCGATTTGCTCTTTGATTTGTTCGATAAAGAGCTGATAATTTTTATTTTGTTCCACTCTTTTGGCACTATTTGCACGCAAGATAGGAAGAAGACCATCCCATTGCAGCTGCTTTTGCTGAATGGAGGGCACATAGTATTTCTGAAACCATTTACGAGCGTAAGGATCGATATCTGCAAGCGTATCGATGTAAGCGCTCTCCACCCAATCTGGAGTCACAGGATACTCTAAGTAAGCCTCACCTATTTCTTCATAGTTAAACTCTGAGGGCACAAAGATATCCGCTTTCACTCCCTCTATTTGAGTAGATTTACCCGAAACTGTGTAGTATTTGCCAATCGTGACTTTAAAAAAGGAATTCATGCGGTCGTTTGTCACCGTTTGATGCTGAATCGTCCCCTTGCCATAGGTTTGCTCATCTCCCACAACAATGGCTACACCATAATCTTTAAGTGTTTGGGCAACAATCTCTGTCGCAGAAGCTGAACCGCGAGAAATGAGAACAACAAGCGGACCATCGTAGTAACGCGATCCATCCACAGCGCGATAGTACTTCATCGAGCCATCTGAGTATTTTGAAATAACAACGACGCCACTTGAGATAAACAAGCCGCTCACTTTGACCGCTTGCGACAGAAAGCCTCCACCATTGTCGCGCATATCAAGAACAAGTCCATAGAGAGGTCCTTGCGCTTTAAGCTCATCAATCGCTTTTTTAAGATCTTTTTCGCTGCTTAAACCATCTTCTCCCTCATAAAAAGAATGCAAAGTGATTTTTCCAATAATTCCCTCTCCATAAGGCTCTGCTTCCACATCCACCCGTTTATCAGCTAAAACAATGCGTGCTCTTGTAAGTTCAACATGCGATAAATTCCCAGAGCGGACAACTCCCAGTACAGTTTTTGATCCCTCTTTACCCTTCATAATTTCAAGAACGCGGGAAAAAGAAACTCCTTGAACAGATTCTCCATCCACCTCCACAATCGTATCTCCCGCCATGATACGGCCACTTTTTTCTGCTGGACCTCCAACAATCAGCTCTTGGATAGTAATTCCATCCACCCCTTCTCGCAAAACTACACCAATACCGCACATCCCTTTTTCTAGTTGCACCTTCATCGCATACGCCTCTTCCGGACTGTAATACGCTGTGTGCGCATCCAAACTGTGCGCCAGCGCTTTGATAGTGTGTAAAATAACTAAATGTTCTTGATCAGCAGCAGAAAGGGTGTGCCGCTCCTCATCAATACCTAAGTAGCCATTTTCCATCTGCGCAATTTGTTTTTCACTCAAAGCGACAAGCTTTGCCTCTAGACCTGCAGTAGAAGGGAGATTCAGTTCTTGAATATGAAATCCCAAAAACTCAACAAAGCGATCATAGTGCCTCTGCTTTAACTCCGCGGGAGTTTTAGCGTATGTCTCCACTTTATTTTTTTGAAGCTGCGTTTTTTTTGCATCCTCTACAAGTTGAATAGGATCTTGCTCCCACTGCGCTCTCCAACTACGTGCACGCTCAATACTGTCCTGAATTTGCTGATTAAGCGCAAAGTAGATGGTAAAACGGTCGTTTTGAAAATCATATACCGCTTTTTGCAGAGATTCTTTGGAGGGATGGATATAGGGAAAAGCTTCTGTCTCAAGAAGATACGAGCGTGAAGGATCAAAGTTTTTGAGATAAATTTTTAAAGAACGTTGCATCAGAGCCGTATTTATTTCCTTCTGATCAATGTGGTATTCAAAAAGTTTTTCCATCACCTCTTGTACATTTTCACTCGAAAGTCGAGATTGAGATGCTTGTAGAGGGATAAAAAAAGAAATAAAAAAAGAAAAAAAGATCAAAACGAAGCGTAGTTTCATTGCAATTTCCAGATAAATCGATTATTTTTGTGGTAAGCCAATTTGGTTATCGGAAAATAAAAGAAAAACTTTAGTGTTTACACCCAATAGCCCCTCATTTTCTTTAGACAATTTTGAAGGTCCTTTAGAGCTTTTGCTTTACCTCATTCAAAAAGATGAGATGGATATCTGCGAAATCATGATCAAACAGCTCACCGAGCAATTTATGACTACGATCGAATCTGAAGCAGCGATTGAAATGAGCAGCGAAGTACTGGCTCTCACTACAACCTTGCTCTTGATAAAGAGCCAAAGGCTTATTCCTCAAGAAGATATAGAAAATCAAGAAGAACAAGAAGATCCACGCATTGAGATCATTCAAAATTTGATTGAGTATATCAGGTTTAAAGATACCGCTAAAGTCCTCTCTCTCAAAGAAGAACAACAAAATGCTCACTTTCTTCGCGCCCCCACTCCCTTTAAAAAGGAAACCGGCACGGGATTAGATGAAGTGGATATCGAAGATTTAAAAAATCTTTTTCAAGAGGTGCTGGAGCGCTCTACACCGCTTGCTTCGGAGATAATTCGCCCTGAGGAGTGGTCGATTTCAGATAAAATCAAGTGGTTTACCCAATTTCAGGGCACAACCGCTTTTCATGAACTTTTTAATAATGAAAAATGCCAGCAAGAGCTCATCGTGCTCTTTTTAGCTCTGCTTGAAATGTTGAAAATGCAAAAACTTAAGATTTTAAAAGAAAACGAAATTCTATATATTAGTAGCCATGAACCAAGAACTTAATCTCATTGAACAAGCGATCGAAACAGTCGCCGAAAGATCTTATAACACTCTTGATCGCGAGATAAAGCAGATTGTAGAAGCGCTTTTATTCTCTTCCAGCGAGGCCATCCCTCTGCAAAAAATTAAAGATATTGTTCAAACAGCCTACCCGATCCGCACACGCGAGCTTAAAGAGTTGATTGAAGCGCTCGCTCAAGAGTATAAAGAAGAACAAAGAGCCTTTCAAATCGATGAGATTGCAGGTGGCTATCTCTTGCGCACAAACTCTACAATGCGTCCCTTTATAGAAAAGCTTTTATCCGATCGACGGGGTGAAAAGCTATCTGTCGCTGCCACCGAGATTTTAGCAGTGATCGCTTATAGAAGCCCGATCACTCGGCGAGAAATTGAGAAAATTCGAGGAGTGGATTGTTCCGGAACTGTCGCTGCCCTTGTAGAGCGTGGGTTAATTCAAGCAATTGGGCGTAAAGAAGCTCCAGGCAGGCCTATGCAATTTGGCATTACAAAGCTCTTTTTACAACACTTTGGCCTTAAAGACCTTCAAGACCTATCCAATCTTGTCACGACCTAAGAGACAGTGCATCAGCATGTTGAGCTATCCACTGATCTTTTTGGTGCGAGCGAATTCCATAGAGAGTAGCACACACAGTTCCACCACCTAAAAGACCTAAACCTAAAAAGCTTAAAAATACGCCGCCGAGATAATAAAACATCCCAAGCCCCGAGAGTGTAGTTGCAGGCAGCGTACCTACACCAAATAAAACAAATGAAATCGCAAATAACATAAGAGTGATCATCGCCAAAACAATGGCTGTGATCCTGGCGTCTTGCGCCTTTCTTTCACACTGAGCGATTTTAGATTGGATCACTTGCGGATCCTTAATTTCTGAGGAGGAAATACGTACCATAGCAGTCATAATAAGATAGATCGCATTATATTTCAATTGTTTGAGAAAAAGCGTTTTGAACTTCTTCCACTAAAACATCTGTTAATGCTTGCCAATTGTTGTGTTGCGTATCAGCAATGAGCTGAGCGTGGAGCTCGTCTGCCAGCTCCTTACGCTCTTTTGGTGAAGTGTTAAGCACATCTTTTAGAATTTTAAAGTTATAAGCGTGGTCTTTAAAGCGCAATAAAAAGGGGTGTGAATAGGGATAGCCTGTTTCTGGAGAAACTATGGGAATAAACCCTCGCGCCGCAGACTCCAAAATAGAGACGCATTGCGCTTCCCACATACCCGGCTGTATAAAAAAATCAGCCTCTTTGGGCAGCTGCTCTACTTGCTTGGGATCTAAATGATTCATTTTCTTTCCACCAATCCCATAGAGAGTGAGCTTTCTTCCCACTCGTTTTACAAGCTCAATGGAATCTGGCACACACTTCATGTGCGCGTTATTTCCAATATAGAGAAAATCATTTGTAGTATAGTTCCATTTAATCCGCTTAAACAGATTTAGATCAATGGGTTGATGCACAAGACGAATCCGTCTTTTCTCTTGGAGTTTTTGAAAATAGGGATACCAAAAGTTTTTTGGTTTTTCAAAATACTCCCGTTTGTTGAATTCGGAGGTGAGCAAAACAAGAGAAATACACTTATCATAGAGCGCCATTTCAACCTCTTTAGGCGAGCAATTAAATGCTTCTTGGCAACGATCTTCATCTCCCGCCCATGGGTTAAACGCGATGAGCTTTTTTGTCTGTTGGGCTGCAGCCAAAAATGTGGGCCCAATATGACCTATCACCACATCCTGAGAGCGAATTTTAGAGATGCGAGATGCTTTCTCATTCTGAAAACGTAAGAAACGAACCGCAGGAAATGCTTTTTTAAGAGCGGTTAGCCCCCAATAGCTCAATTCTGTATTCGCCTTTAATCCGTTGTAAAAACGTGCAAAATCATTTTTATGGGTGTAAATAAAATACACCCTTTTATCCGATGGTAAAGATTCTTGCAGTCTTGAAAACAGTTTTTTTAAATTGTGACTCATTTAAAAAGCAGCCCTTTTTTTTCTTTTTTTCCACGTGCGATAAGAGCGGTACCTTTCATATAAAGAGCGCACATACACATTGCGCACCTGATACGCCTCATCAGCCACCTCGTGCGGCTCACTTGTTGAGAGCGAACCGCTGTGCTGCCGAAAATAGGCTAAAGAGGTGTTGAGTGCCATTGGACACGTCGTCTTAGCCAGTCTGAGCCAAAGATCGTAGTCCATACAGTAGCGCAAGCTGGACCGAAACCCTCCCACTTTTTCAAATAAGCCGCGCTTAACAAAAGTAGCCGGGTGTGAAATAAAATTATATCTACATAGTCGCTTGTAGGAATACGCCTCATAGGGCGTTACATAAAGCGCTTGTCCCGCCTCATCTATCACCTCTACCTTACCATAAAGCCACTTTAGAGTGGGGTGCTGCTTTAAAGTGCGCTCAACCATTAAAAGAGAATTTGAATGAGATAACAGATCATCCGCATGCAGATGAAGTAAAAAATCTCCACTCGCGTGCGCAGCCCCCTTATTCATAGCATCCGCAATGCCTTGATCTTTCCCTTGAAAGAGCTTGATATGCGGGTAGCGAGAAATAATATCTAAGGTGGCATCAGAACTCCCTCCATCCCATAAGATATGCTCAAACTCTACCCCCTCTTGAGTTGCGACAGAATCAAGAGTTTGTGCAAGAAATTTTTCTGCATTATAGGTAATTGTAACAACACTAAAGCGCATGCAAAGGATGTATACCACAGTTCTGGAAATGTTGCCAAAAAAAACAGAGAGGCCCAAGATAAGGGAATGAATATTTTAATGACTATTTTTCTTGCTACACAAGCTTTAGTGATCACTCCCAAAGACCTTATGTATATCCCCGAAGGAACTACCTTAACCCTCGATATGGAAAGCGTTGATCTAACATCTCAATACCGAGAACGTATCTTAGCCCTTATAGAAGAGCGAGTAGACACTCTCATATTGAGTCCGGAACAAGCTTTCTCACTCTCCCAACTCCCTCCTAAACAGGCTATAGAATTTCTTCAAAATTTTTGCACTACCGTGATTATAAAAACCAACTCCTAAAAGGGTTTGCAATCAATCCACTCATCTACTATATTCCTCCTCGTATATTTATCCACTAAAGGCGAAACGAGAATGCCAACAATTAACCAATTGATTCGGAAGGGCCGCGGACAAAAGGCTCGAAGAAAAAAATCACCAGCACTAGTAAAATGTCCTCAAAGACGAGGCGTTTGCCTTCAGGTGAAAACAAAAACACCTAAAAAGCCAAACTCTGCTTTACGTAAAGTGGCTTGGGTTAGACTCTCTAACGGACAAGAGATTATCGCCTATATCGGGGGAGAAGGACACAACCTGCAAGAGCACAGCATTGTGCTTGTTCGCGGAGGACGTGTAAAAGATCTTCCTGGTGTGCGTTACCATATTGTACGTGGAGCATTAGATACTGCGGCTGTTAAAGATCGCAAACAGGGAAGATCGCTTTACGGAGCTAAAAAACCGAAGTAACACTAAGAGAGGCGTGCATGCCTATCTCTTAGTTCGAAGTCTGTTTTTAATTAGTTGTAAAAGCAGATTTCGCACGGCTCTCAATCATGAGCAGGTGAAGAAAAGTATTTTCCTTCAGATTTACAATTTTTAGAGAATAAGGAATAAATTATGTCTAGAAGACATCGCGCTGAAAAGCGCAAAGTGAGCCCAGATCCCACCTACGGGAGTGTGACTTTAGAAAAATTCATCAATAGAGTCATGATGGATGGCAAAAAATCTACAGCTCGAAAGATCGTTTATGACGCATTAGAAACTCTTGCCAAAAAAGCGAATATGGACAACGGGCTCGAAGCTTTTGAGCAAGCTTTAGAGAATGCTAAGCCTTCTTTAGAGGTTAAATCCCGCCGTATCGGTGGAGCGACCTACCAAGTGCCTATCGAAATTGCACACGATCGTCGTACTGCCTTAGCTATGCGTTGGATCATCAAAAATTCCCGCAGTAAAGTGGGCCGCTCTATGGGAGTTGGATTAGCTACCGAGCTTTTCGACTGCCTCAACAACCAAGGCTCCACCATCAAAAAGAAAGATGATACGCACCGTATGGCCGAAGCTAACAAAGCGTTTGCACACTACAAATGGTAAGGGAGAATTAACACATGCCAAGATCAGATCAGGATCGCTTAGACCAAGTCCGCAATATCGGCATTATGGCCCACATCGATGCGGGCAAAACAACCACTACAGAGCGTATTCTTTATTACGCTGGCCGCTCTCACAAAATTGGGGAAGTTCACGAGGGAGCTGCCACAATGGACTGGATGGAGCAGGAGCAAGAGCGTGGAATCACCATCACCTCTGCTGCTACAACCGTATACTGGAATGACTCCAAAATCAACATCATCGATACTCCGGGACACGTCGACTTTACCATTGAAGTGGAACGATCGCTACGCGTTCTTGATGGGGCTGTCGCTGTATTTGATGCTGTCTCTGGTGTAGAGCCTCAATCTGAAACAGTGTGGAGACAAGCAGACAAGTACAACGTCCCAAGAATTGCCTTTGTCAATAAAATGGACCGTATGGGCTCTGATTTCTTTGAAGCCGTTGACTCCATGAAAGAAAAACTCGGCGCCAATGCAATTGCAGTTCAGTGCCCCATTGGAGCTGAAAATCTTTTTATCGGCATGGTCGATCTAATCACCATGAAAGCTCTGATTTTTAACGATGAGTCTCTTGGCGCTAAATGGAAGACTGAAGAGATCCCAGAAGAGCTCAAAGAAAAATGTGCTCAAATGCGGATGGAACTGCTCGAAGAACTTGCCACTATCGATGAAACAAATGAAGCGTTCTTAACAAAAGTTCTTGAAGATCCAGACAATCTTGATCCTAATGAAATTAACAAAGTGATCCGGCAGGGAGTGATCGAAAATAAAATCAATCCTGTTCTTTGCGGAACTGCTTTTAAAAACAAAGGCGTTCAGCAATTGCTCGACTCTATTGTGCTTTGGATGCCCTCCCCTCTCGATCGTGGAGAGATCAAAGGCATCAGCATGAAAAATGGCGAGTCAATGATCATTCCTCCACAAGATGATGCTCCCCTTGCAGCTCTCGCTTTTAAAATCATGACAGACCCTTATGTAGGGCGTATTACATTTGTACGTATCTACGCAGGAACCATGAAAAAAGGGTCTACTTTGGTCAATACAATCAAAGGAAAAAAAGAACGCGTTTCTCGTCTTTTACAAATGCATGCGAATGATCGAACTGACTGCGAAGAATTCTTTACCGGTGATATTGCAGCCTGTATCGGACTTAAAAACA
This sequence comes from Chlamydiales bacterium, assembly GCA_022601475.1. Classification (GTDB taxonomy): domain Bacteria; phylum Chlamydiota; class Chlamydiia; order Chlamydiales; family JAAKFR01; genus JAJACO01. The sequence continues at coordinate 3,846 of JAJACO010000037.1, read as the reverse complement.
CCACCACAGGGGACACTCTTTGTCATGAAGGAGGCGAGCTGCTTCTTGAAAAAATGGAGTTTCCAGAGCCCGTGATCGACATGGCCATCGAGCCTAAGTCAAAAGCTGATCGAGAAAAATTAGCCAATGCTCTGAGCGCTCTTTCTGAAGAAGACCCCACTTTCCGCGTGAGTTCCAACGAAGAAACAGGTCAAACCATCATCTCTGGAATGGGAGAGCTTCACTTAGATATTCTACGCGATCGGATGATCCGAGAATTTAAGGTGGAAGCGAGTGTTGGAAAGCCTCAAGTTTCTTATAAAGAAACCATCTCAATTCCAAGCAAATGCGAAACAAAATTCGTAAAGCAATCGGGTGGACGTGGTCAGTATGCACATGTGAATTTGGAAATTGAACCCAATGAAGCCGGCAAAGGCAACGAAGTTATCAGCAAGATTGTGGGAGGTGTGATTCCTAAAGAATACATTCCTGCTGTTATCAAAGGGATTACAGAAGGACTGACTACAGGGGTTTTAGCTGGCTATAATCTTGTCGATGTAATTGTCAGAATCGTTTTTGGTTCATATCACGAGGTGGATTCAAATGAGATGGCCTTTAAGATTTGTGGTTCAATGGCAATCAAAGACGCTTGTAAAAAAGCCAAGCCTGTCATCTTAGAACCGATCATGAAGGTCGATGTACTCTCTCCTGAAGCTTGCTTGGGAGATGTGATCGGAGATTTAAATAAACGGCGCGGTAAAATTCTTGGCCAAGAGCAGCAAAAAGGCGGAATGGTCAAGATTAACTCAGAAGTACCTTTGAGCGAAATGTTTGGATATACCACATCTCTACGTTCTTTAAGCTCAGGTCGAGCCACATCGACTATGGAACCGGCATACTTCGCTAGGGTTCCGCAGAAGATTCAAGAAGAAATAGTGAAGAAATAGGGAAATTTTATGAGCACCAAGCAACAAAAACAAAAAATCCGCATCCGACTTAAAGGATTTGATCAACGACAACTTGACAGATCCACCGTGGATATTGCTGAGACAGCAAAACGAACAGGCGCCCGTGTTGTTGGCCCTATTCCTTTGCCTACTAAACGAGAAATTTATACAGTCTTGCGCTCTCCTCACGTTGACCGTAAATCACGAGAGCAGTTCGAGATCCGTACGCATAAAAGACTGATTGATATCCTCGATCCAACAGGAAAAACAATTGATGCGCTCAAAACACTCTCGCTACCAGCTGGAGTGGACATCAAAATTAAAGCGGCTTAAAGCTCTTTCTTGTCATGAAAACTCAAGAAGAGGCTTTTTTAGCCACGATTAAAGAGCGCTACTGCCTCAATCCCGGATCTGATAAAGAGACATATCACCTTGTCTTAGACTTAAGCGGATCTGGGATTGAGTATAAAGTGGGTGATTGTTTGGGAATTTTTCCTCAAAACGATCCCTCTACAGTCCATTCTTTGATTCAAAATCTCGCCAGCTCTCCCGAAACTCCTATTCAAGATCGAAAAGGACGCCCTTTTCTTTTGGGAGAATTTTTGCTCAAACACGCCAATCTTGGGCGGCTACCGGAAGAACCGAACTTAACTCCCCTCAGCTTTTGCCAAAAACTCTCTCCAATGATGCCTCGATTTTACTCTATCGCCTCTTCTATGGAAGAGGTGGGAGAAGAGGCACATCTCACTGTCGGAGTGGTGCCGGGTGTCTGTTCACACTATCTCTGCAAACAAATGGAACTTGGCAAATCTATTTTGTCTGTTTTTCATCATCCTTCACGTAATTTTTCTCTTCCTCAAGCGAGTGATGATAAACCTATTATCATGGTGGGACCAGGGACGGGTATTGCCCCATTTAGAGGCTTTATGCAGGAACGCTTGATCCGAAATAAAAGTGCAAAAAACTGGCTCTTTTTTGGAGAGAGGCATCAACAAACAGATTTTTACTATAAAAATTTCTGGGAAATGCACTCCCAAAAAGGACAACTCTCTCTTGACTGCGCCTTTTCAAGAGATCAAAAAGAGCGTATTTATGTACAACATCTGATGCGTCACAAAGGCGAAGAGCTTTGGGAATGGATTAAACAGGGCGCTTACATCTATGTTTGCGGAGATGCTTCTAAAATGGCAAAAGATGTGGATCAAGCACTCCATCATATCGCTGAAAAGTATGGAGCTTTGAGCGCTGCAGATGCCAAAACATTGTTTAAAACGCTCCGAAAATCCAAGCGTTATCAGAGAGACGTATACTAATTAAAATTTAAATTTTTAATCATCCAGTCATTTACATTGATTTATTTCTTACATCGAGATATAAATTTAGGAGCAGTTTGAATTTATATGGGTATTGAATGGCTTTAGTTAAACGTAAAACAGGCGTGATTGCAGCGGGACTTGCCCTATTTTCGATGTTCTTTGGAGCGGGTGATCTCATATGGCCTCTTATTTTAGGCGGACAAGCAGGTGACAAAAACCTCTATGCCATGCTGGGCTTATTGATTACAGGTGTCACTCTCCCCCTTCTAGGCCTACTCGCAATGATGCTTTTTGAGGGGAATTACCGATCCTTTTTTAATCAAACAGGACGCATTCCTGGAATCATTCTTATTTTTTTAATTCAGGCAATCTTAGGCCCTTTGGGCTCTCTCCCCCGCTTGGTCACGCTGGCGCATGCAACGCTTTCGCCTTACTTTCCAAGTTTCATGACCCTCCCTCTTTTTAGCGTTGTGGCTTGTTTGCTCGTCTTTGTCTTCACCGTCCGACGACAACAGGTTGTAGATCTGATCGGCCTTATTTTATGCCCTTTTCTTTTGCTTTCTTTGGGAGCGATTGTCGTTTTAGGATGTATCCATCCTCCAGCGCAACAAGTCATGACCGTGAGTAATAAGGAGTCTTTTTTTCAGGGCCTTCATGTGGGCTATAACACTCTCGATCTGATCGCTTCTTTTATCTTCGCCCCCTTAGTACTCGCGTATTTTATTTCTGATGAAAAAGGGATAGATACAAAAGAAGCCAAACGTCGTGTATTTGGAAAAATGATTAAAGCTTGCTTAATTTCAGGGGGACTTTTGGCAGCCATGTTTGCAGGGCTTACCTACGTCGCCTCGCATTACACTCCCGTTTTGGGGGAACACGCGCCAGAAGAGCGTTTAGCTGTCATCTCTTTGCATCTCTTGGGAACAAAAGGAGCCTTTCTCTCCTGTTTAGCTGTCTCTCTCTCCTGCTTAACAACGGCGATCCCTATTTCTATTATTACAGCCGAGTACATCCATAAGGATTTTATGCGAGAAAAAGGGAGCATGAACACCGCTGTTGCCATTTCACTTGGACTCTCTATGCTTGTTGCTAATTTGGGTTTTATGGGAATTGCAAGTTTACTCTCTCCCGTGCTACAAATTTTATGCCCAGGATTGATTATCCTATGTATCCTAAATATTTTGCATAAGCTCTACGAGATGCGCATGCATAAAGCGCCTGTATTTGCAGCTTTTGCAATCTCGGTTGCGACCTACCTTGTCCGTCTCTAATTACAAAATGAGTGAAGAGTTGGTTTTATGTGTCCGTGCCCGAGCTCTTGCAGGATTTTAATTCCATATTCCGCACCCCTATTTAATCAACGCAAAGAAGCGAAGACGCTGAGGCGCAAAGACAAGTGATCTCAAGCCTCATATAATCAAAGATTTATTTTTCTTGTTATCTTAACCTGAACTTTGGGTTTTAGCTTTTGGAAGTAAGATGTTTATCAACTTGAATCTCAAATTAACAGGATCCGCCTGACGGCGGGCAGGATAGGCAAAATAAAATAATTTTTTAATCTCAAGCCTTGTTCGACAAAGTGGTAGGCTGCGTTTATGTCGCAT
>JAJACO010000036.1 GCA_022601475.1 Chlamydiales bacterium | reverse complement strand
ACCCCAAAACGATACCAAGCTTGAGTTATGCAATGATCTCATCCTATTCAATGAAGATTTTTTCTTTGGGCTAGCTGCCCTTGTGCTCGCTTTAAAGCTTCTTGCTTACGCTCTTTTGCCTCAGCCTCTTGCAGCAAAACTTCATCGATTAACTCTTTGTTAATCACAACTTTAACCTGCAATGCTTCTGCTTGTTTCACCATCTGTTCTTGCAGCGAGTTTTCAAAGAAAAACTTTATTAAACCAAACACTTTTAAACGCGTTTTATTGCTACCAGATAAGTTATCGAAACTTTTACCTTCTAGCTTCACAATTTGATCGAACTTCAACGCTTTGGCACGGCTAATATTGCTTCTTGTTTTCTCGAGCTCTTCGATCTGTTTTTTTTCAACCTCTGCCCTATTGAGCACCCTTTCCATTTGCACTGTTAACTCGTCGATTTTATCTAAATCTGCGTTGCCCAAAACCGCTCCACGTGAGCACTCATACTCTAAAAGAGTTTGGATTTCAGAGAGATCGCTTGCATTTGAAGATGTCATTGTGCGAATGCGAGAAATACATTTAGAGAGTAGTTTACGTGCAGTTAAGGGTTGTGCTGCCTCGCGTGTTTTCTCTAAAAGATACTCAAGCGCCCCCGGCGAAAGAAGCGCATCAGGAGCTTCTTGTAAAATTTGCGCATTTAAAATCGTCAATGTCTCTTCAGATGACGTGCTTGTAATATTGATCACCTCAAAACGGCGATCTCCTGCAGAATGCTCTGTATAAATATCTCGAAGATACTCCTCTTCTGTAGTTAAACCAATCACATGAGGAAAACTCCCCTCCGGTTTTTGGTCCAAATACGTTTTGAGTTGATCACCGATCGCTGTCGATTCTTTGGCTTGATACGCTGTATGGATCTCATCCAATACTAAAATACAATTATCGCGGTGTCTGCCCATCGCTGCACTGATTTTTTGCAAACTCTTGTTTCCACTTCCCAAAGCTCCTTGATTTGTCACAATATTGGCTGTATTAAAGTAAAAAACCTTCTTGCCTGTCAGCTCAGGATACTCTCCTTTTTCTAAAGCTTGTACAAACGCTTCGACTGTTTGTGTTTTACCAATGCCTGAGGGACCTATCAATAAAGGGTGTTTATGGTTCGTGAGCGCCTCGGCTATTTTGCGCAAAGGCTCTTTTCTGCCCATTAAAGCATTGAGTTTTTTCGCCTTAGCCTGTAAAGACCAGTTTTCAGACAAAGGCAGATGGGAAGGAAGCGGTTTGATTTTTGGCCACAACACACTCACCGCTGCAAATAAAATAAGCACGCTCCCTACAATCGAAGAGCCCGCCGTCACACCCAAAAGAGGGAGTAAGGTTGAGGTGAGAATAGTGAACAAGCTGATCAACATAAATATTTTTTGCGAACGCATGCTTGTTAAAAACTCATCTTCTACTGGATCGAAGAGGTCTCCAATTCCAAAAGTTGCAATCACAGTATCTAAAACGGAGAGACTCTTATCAACAAAAAGAGATAATTTTGCCTTAACAGAAGGTGTCATCACCTCAGTTGTTTCAAAATAATATTTTGCTTCTCCTAAGGATTTTTTGGCATGCTCTAACAGATTTTGATCTTGTAGTTGCAATATACTCTCTAATTTTTCTACAGGCAGAGCGGCTGCTATTTGATAGAGCAGCTTAAAAGGATCTTGAGAGTGTTCCACGTGGGACATCTTTTCAAAAAGATCCTTTAGCTCGTGGACTAACTGCTCTCCCTCTTTCTCTTTAAGTTCGTTTTTAAAAGAGCACAGAGAGCGATGCTTGACCGTATAGATGGCAACTGCAATCACCCCAAAAACAGCTAGTGCGGCGTAACTAAACAAAGTCACCTGCGCGACTACGCCCAATCCCGCAATAATCCCAAAATGACCTAATAAACCCACTGTGAGGGCAGCAACGGCTGTAAGAGCGACGACTGTAATCGCAGAAATTTTGGGCGGAGAAAATGACTGAGGGAGCTCAGCTTGATTTAATGGGTGTTCCCGAACTGCATACATAATCAAACCTTCTTTTATTTCGATCTAATTATAAATATTACGTAAATTAAAACAAACCTTAATTAACAAAGGCTATTAAAAAATAATTCTTTAAAAATTAAAATACGTTGGTCCCATGACAATTCATCTGTAAATTTTAAGTTTGAAAATTGAAATTTAACCCCAAACTGATCGCTTCCCGACTCTCCGGTGACCTCTAATGTTAACTCTACCGATCCAAATTTTTGTGTGTTTTTTTTTATTGCCATTTTTTTTGAATGCAAAACATTAAATTTAGAGTTGTTCCGTGTGAAAGAGTTTGCACGACCCGACTCTTCTGAAAGATAAACCTCCCCCTCCGCTTTGTCAAAAACACAGCTGCATTCTGAATGCAGATATTTAATCAATATTTCAAAAGCATTGGTAGACATAGCCTGTAATAGAGAGAAAATAGGTGTTTTTTTATACACATTCACAATTTCTAATTGACGTTGTTCACAAAACGCTGCAACGACCACACTTGGATCGACGTTGCTTTGATCTCCCATCCAATTTTCTAATTCAGCAAGCTGCCAACTATTAAATGCAGCAAAAAGTGGAGAGGTTTTTCTGAATGCTAGGTTTTTTAAACCCGCTAAGAGCATAATGCAGTAACCTTTTTTAGAAAAAATGGGAGTTAATTCATCTTTTAAACTGTCCATCTCATGGATAAAAAAGATGTGAGTGTCCGTAAGCTGCGTGTAGAGCTCTGTGGCTTCTGCTTTGGAAAGAAAAAGCCATTCCTTAGCTTTAGCGTCAAACAACTGCTGGTCTGTATGCATCTTCTTTGATTTTTTGGGGGACGATGAACTCTCAAATTCATGTGTAAAAAGTGTGCGAAAAACCTCTTGAGCTGTGATTTGTTTAATCTTCTCTGACAGTGGAGCTTCAAAGAAGCGATTATGATAAGCTTGCTCTAGCCTCTTATAGGTTAGGATGGATTGAATATTTGCTTTCAAGTATTTAAATTTTTTTTCTATTTTCTGGAGATCTTTAATGGCAGACTTACCTAGATTTTCACAAACTTGCTTTTTAGCCTTCTTAGTTAGGCTTTGATATCTTTTATTAAAGATTGTTGGAGATTGTACCCCCCCAAATATTTGGGGAAGATTGGGTATTTTTAAGGGAATCTCAGTTAAAAGAAGACCGTGCTGCTGGATAAATCCCGTGTAAATAAGATCTGTATCCTCGATTCCATCCTTTATTTTCTGAATCACAAACTTTTCCAGTAATTCCATATTCTTTTTTTTTAATGGCGTGCCGAATTGAGCTACCGAATAGCTTTTTTTCATTGTGTTATCAGCCAGAGCAGTTCCTGGACCTGGAAACGAGTGTGCACGAGTCTTATTTGTCACTCTTACTTCTTGAAAAGAGACGTTGAGCTTACCTTCTACAAACTCCGAAATAGAGTCTTTTTTGGGTGGTTTTTTAAGAATGGAGGAGGGAAAGGATGTTGAAGCACTTACCTTACTAGACATTTTTTACCTCCAAAAAATGCATTAAGAAAAAGCAAAGATAAACCGATCGTCGCTTTGTGTCTATTTTTTTCGGTAAACTTGCGAAATGTGTAAAAAGATTTTTTCTGAGCTTTCAAAGATAGAATGACATGGAGGCAAGCTCTTGATGATCTGCTTTCCATAAGGCTTTTTAACAAGGCGCACATCCAAACAAATCACACACCCTCGGTCCTCTTTATTGCGAATTAATCGTCCAAATCCTTGCTTAAATTTTACGATCGCATGCGGCAAAGAGTAATCAAAAAAAGCAGATCCCCCCTCGCTAGAAATAGCCTCTGAACGCGCTTGAAAAAGAGGGTCGATTGGCACCTTAAAGGGGAGTTTTACAATAATCACACAGCGCAAAGCCTCACCTACAACATCCACCCCTTCCCAAAAAGAATCTGTTCCAAAAAGAACACCTTTTTTGGCGCTGCGAAATTGATTGAGTAAATCAGAGCGGCTCGCATCCCCTTGGCAAAAAAGAGTGTAGCGGTATTTATGCAGTTTCTCTTTTAAGATGTTTTCGCAGTTTTTCAACATAGCGTATGAGGTAAAAAGCACAAAAGCGCCCCCATAGCTTCTTTGCAATGCCTCCCAAATGCACTTTGCAGCCTCCTGAATAAAAGAGGGATGCGATGGATCGGGCAAATCTGTTGGAACACAAAATTTGACCCGATTTTGATAATCAAATGGACTTTGATAGAGACTCTCCTTTGCATCCTCAATCCCTAATTGCGCACGTATAAAAGAAAAATTCTGATGAGTGGAGAGTGTTGCACTACACAAAACAATCGTAGGAATCTTCTTAAAAAGAGCTTCTGAAAGGCGGGTAGAGATTTTTAGGTCCGCATTGATTAGGTGAAGCTCCGGAGCATTCCCCTCAATCCAACGCACATGGGTTGGCTCGACTGAATCAAAAACAAAATGATGCGCCGTCTCGAGCAAGCCTTGCAGGGTTGTGCAAATCCCAGCAATCTCTGCTAACACTCCCTCGCATTTACTCATCAGATTAGCATCATTCATCTGTTTGAGTTTTCCCTCAAGTAGCAGCAAATGCGTGATAAAGCGCTTTGCCGCATCATATAGCTGTTGAATCGCTGGTTGTATGTTCTCTTGCCAGAAGCAGTGATCTAAATGGTGCTGTCGAATACGTAGCTTGTCCTCTCTTTTTTCTGCAGCTAAAAAATGAGAGAGCTCCTCAAAACTTTGATTGATTAAATGAACAAGATTGCGTTTGTCAGCGGGCAACAAAATAGTCAGATCTTCAGAGAGAGGTGCTTGTTCGGGGTATGCTTCACAAATTTTTCTGTAGAGATTCACGAGCTTACCCGTGCCCCGATCTGAATATAACCGTCCCAAAACTTTGATCAAACCGATACGAGACACCCGATCGGCAAAGTATTTAGTTGCAACATCTTCTATGTGGTGCGCCTCATCGATGATTAACCGTTGATACGCCGGTAAAACAGCCGCTTCTTCATAATTATCTGTTTTAGCGCGAATGGAGAGATCGGCAAATAAAAGGTGATGATTGGCAACAATAATATGCGCATCGGCCGCTTGCTTACGCGCTTTGAAGAAAAAACACTGCTTAAAGTGCGGACATTTTTTTTGTGTGCAGCTCTCAGACTCCGCGCCAATTTGCTCCCATAAATCGTGAGAAGGAAGCACTGGCAATTCTGTTTTAGAACCCTCTTTTGTGGTTTGTGCCCACTGGTTAAGCGACTCTGGTATCTCTGACTTAGAGTCGTTGAGTTTGCGCAGACAAACATAATTTTGCATCCCCTTCATCAGCACAGCTTTGGCTTCTAGCTTGAGCGCTTTGAGTAAAAAAGGGATGTCTTTTTCAATCAACTGCTCCTGAAGGGCAATCGTATTTGTTGTAATTACAGTAGGCTCCCCTTTTTCAAGGGCCCACACAAGAGCAGGGATTAAATAGGCTAAACTCTTTCCAATGCCTGTCCCCGCTTCGATCAGATGCGTAGATTCGTTCTCAAAAGCTTGCTGCACATCTTCAAACATGCGCAGCTGCCCATCACGCACCTCAAACTTGGGGAACGCTTCTTTTAGACGTACAAAATACTCATTCACTTTCGATCAAATCGAGAAAGGCGCGCAGTTGTTTAGAACGTATGGGATGTCGCATTTTTCGAAGCGCTTTAGCCTCGATCTGACGGATACGCTCCCGTGTGACATTAAAGGCTACCCCAACTTCTTCCAAAGTTTTGGGTTTGCCATCTAAAAGACCAAATCGCTGGATCAAAACAACGCGCTCTCTTTCTGTTAGAGTTGTCAAAACCTCATTCATCTTGTCTTTTAGAATAGAGTAACCCGTCGCCTCTGCTGGGGACTCAACGCCGGTATCTTCTAAGAAATCTCCAAACTGACTCTCACCGCCTTCTCCCACTTCCGCCTGAAGTGAAATAGGATGCTGCGCAATCTTATAAATTTCTCGCACACGCTCAGCTGTTAGCCCCAATTCTGTAGCCAACTCTTCTGGGGTGGGCTCTCTGCCCGTTTCCATCATTAGCTTTTTGGCTCCACGCAAAACTTTATTGATCGTTTCAATCATATGCACAGGAATGCGAATTGTGCGCGCTTGATCGGCAATTGCACGCGTGACAGCTTGCCGAATCCACCAAGTGGCATATGTAGAAAACTTGTAACCACGGCGGTACTCAAATTTTTCTACCGCTTTCATCAGACCCATATTGCCCTCTTGAATCAAATCAAGAAAGGAAAGGCCGCGATTGGTATACTTCTTCGCAATAGAGATCACAAGACGCAAGTTGGACTCCACCATCTCCCGCTTAGCCTCTTGGCTCTTATCCATCCACCGCTGGAGCATGCGCACATCTTTTTTAAATTCGTCTAAGGTGCGCCCTGCAGCTATTTCTCGCTTTTCAAGCTTGCGTTGAGCAGCGCAGAGCTTTGCAGCAGCAAATTTATTCCGCTCAGCGCGCATTTTGAGCTCATTGATCTCTTTTTCTAGCCCTAAAAATCTATCATACCCCTTAAAGACCACCTCGCCAAAATCCTCGATAATATTATGTCGGCAATGCACGCGGTGGAGATACGCTTGTGTGCGAATGCGACATTTCTCAATATCTTCGTTGATTTTAGCCTCTTGCGCCTTAGAAACAGTTGAGGTGCGTAAACTGAGCAACAATTGTTGCAAATTTTCGTCTTCCTCTGTCAAAAGCTCGGAAAGCCTGGGAAGGAGTTTGAGATATTTTGTTTTATCCGCGACTTCTTTTTCTGCGATGATTTTGTCGAAGCGATCTTTGGCGTTAATCAAAGAAGTGGCAATCGAAATCGCTTCGCGCGCGGAATAGCGAAATCTTAAAATAATACGCTCAATTTGAATCTGCGCTTTTTCAATTCGCTTTGAGATCTCCACTTCTTCCTCTCGAGTCAAAAGCGGAACAGAGCCCATCTCTTTAAGGTACATGCGCACGGGGTCATCCGGAGTCGCTTCGGTCCGTCTGACCATCCCCTCAAGTTCTTTAGCTTCTTTTTTCTTCTCTTTTTGTCGATCCACTTCGGCTTGATTGAGCACCTGAATGTCCATGCCCGACAAAAAAATCAATACTTGATCAATTTGATCAGGAGTATCAAAGCTCATGGGGAGGATTTCATTGATCTCCTCGTAGGTAATGTAGCCTTGCTCTTTAGCTAGGGCGACAACCTCGTCCATTTTTTTTTGGAATTCTGAATCTGTGTCTTTAGTTTTTTTCATGGATGTTATAAAAATTTTTCAAATTGATTTAGTATACTCTAACTCTTAAATGAGCGCCATGCAAAAAAAAATCCACCGGGCAAAATCCCAAATTCACTTTCAAATCCAAAAAGCACTCAAAAATCAGCTTTCTCCCTCAGCGATTGTGCTTGAACAACCTTTTCCTCAAATCAAGCGAATTGCAGATGTTGTGTGGCCCTCAAAAAAATGCATCTTCGAGGTTCAAGTTTCTCCCATTTCAGCAGAAGAGGTGCGTTCTCGCAACACCGATTACCAAAGTTTAGGGTACCACGTGATCTGGATCTTGCATGAACGCTCTTTTAATAAAAAGCGTCTCACTCCGGCAGAAATCGAGCTCCGCTTCTCACCTCACTACTTTACAAATTTTACAGCTTTTGGAAAGGGTTTTTTTTATGACCAAGCCTTTTTTATTCATCAAAAGCGGAGAATCAAGCGTTCTGCTCGTTTTCCTGTAGAACTTTCGCTTCCCCTATTTGGTAAGCAAATAACGCGCCAATTGCCATTTGAGAGAAGGTCTTGGTCCTTACGGTTTGCAGGAGATTTGATCGATCGAAAATTTAATTGGAAAGCTTTTGATGATCAAAAGCTTAAAAAGCGTAACCCACTTAAGATTTTTTTTAACCACATCTTAGAAAAATTAAACTAAATGTATGCACAAAAAAAACAATTGATCTCAAACCTCATATAGTGCATTCAATTGAATATTTTATATATTAATCTGAACTTTGGGTTTTAACTTTTGGAGGCAAGCTGTTTATCAACCCGAAAGCTAGGTTAACATAATGAGCAGGATCCGCCTGACGGCGGGTAGGATAGACAGAATCAAATGATTTTTTAATCTCAAGCCTTGT
>JAJACO010000035.1 GCA_022601475.1 Chlamydiales bacterium | reverse complement strand
CGAACAAGGTTTGAGATTAAAAAATCATTTGATTCTGCCTATTCTGCCCGCCGTCAGGCGGATCCTGTTAATTTGAGATTCAAGTTGATAAACATCTTACTTCCAAAAGCTAAAACCCAAAGTTCAGGTTAATAGGGATGATGCAATCTGAACTATCAGAACTATGGGAGAATCAGCTTTTTCAAGAATAAAGCGACTTTTTGGATCGCAGCTATTTTCTAAAAATCTAGATAGTTAAAAGGTTAAAAATCACCTAAAAACGTATCAAAGTTCCGAGTCAATTTTGTCTGCAATTATTTCTGAAAGCTCTTCCATGTGTCTATGGATGAACTCTCTTCCATTTTCAGAGGCAAAATCTGAGATAACCTTCCATATTTTACAGGTTTTACCCAGGTGATGAGCTGCAAAAGCAATACCGTACCCTTCCATATCCACAAGGTCCCACTGAGAGCTTAAGGATTCTCTAAGAATTTTATCATGAATAGGGAAGTCAGAAGAAATGAGTTTATGTCCGAGGGAATTCAAATTATGCGAGGAGAGTGTAGAGGCGATGCATTCTTTGGATCCCTCATCAAGAGGGATATATTGAACAGGAACATATTTATCTACCTTTTCAATTGCATAGATTTTTCCTATAGGTTGATTGTCCTTGAGACTGCCGGCAACACCCCAATTCCAAATCTCATCAAACGCATGTGCATATTTGGATACGGCCATTTGTGCTGCGTGGATACCCGTGTTACTAATCACAATAAAGCCTTGGTCAAACTGGTAGTAGGAGGGCATGACGCCCTCTGTCCACACATGGATTGTGTGTAGCGGAACGGGGGTAGCTTTTAGACGCTTAAGCGTGGCGCTAGCTTCGCGCGTTTGAGCAAATACAATAAGAATTTTAGGCATTTGTTGGTAAAAATAGCCAATCGTTTGATTCGGAGCAATCAAGAAAGTGATTGATCGCTTCAATTCCCTTAGAAGAGAGTTGGGCTGTTTCCTTGGTGACATAGGTGTCGATATGTTTTTGTACAATAGAGCTTTTTTTCTCTTGGCTATGTTCTAGAATAAAGGAATGCGCTTGGGTGGGATTTTGATGAGCATAGGCAAGGGAGGCTTGCAAGATCTTGAGAATTTGGAGCTTGGTTTTTTCTGGTAGATTTTTGGCAATAGCGAGTCCTCCGAGAGGAAGTAGCGCGTTTGTTTTTTGATGCCAAAGTTCACCTAGATCTGCAATTTCAACAAACCCAGCTTGCTTGTAGGTGAATCTGGACTCATGAATGATCAGTCCGCAATCTACTTGTCTAGTCTCTAGCAGTTTGTACACTTCATGATAGAGACAAAAATGCTTTTTTTTAGGAGGAGGGAGAAGCTTGTTAAGAAGAGCGTGAGCCATTGTATGCTTTCCGGGGATGGCGACTGTTTGGGTGGTCAAATCTTGGTTGGACTCACGAGCGATGAGTTTGGGGCCGCAGTTCAATCCTAAAGCGGAGCCAATGGGCAGAAGTTGGTAGTGATCGCGCACTTGAGCAAAGCAGGGGAAAGAGAGCTTGATGAGAGGAAGTGTTCTTTGCAAAGCAAGTTCATTGAGTTGCTCAATGTCTGTAAAGATAGGCTCTAGCTTAAACTCCTGTCCTACAATACCTTGTATCCACGCATAAAACAGATGTGTATCGTTTGGACATGGAGAGAGGGCTATTTTCATAAAATGCCGGCTTTAGAGAGAGCTGCTTTGAGCTGTGCATTTTCAGGTTTATCAAAAGCGCCTTGCTCCTTGAGCCATTTTAGGTAGTGAGAAGGCACCTCGCTAAATGGCTTTCCTTGGTGCTTGCCAAAAGGCATCACCTCGGGGAGTGTTTCAACTGTATTTCCCATGAGTTGAACGACGGTTTCAAGGGAGAGATCATCGATCATCGTGTTGAATACTTGATAAAGTACCATCACATCATCGAGCGCTCTGTGTGCGTTGTTCTCTTCGACCCCATAGATTTGGCGTAAAAATTGTAAGCTGTGGCGGGGCAGGTCAGGTCTATATTTACGTGCCCATTTGAGTGAATCTAACATTTTCCAGTCTGGCCATTCAACCGCGTGTCTTTTTCCCTCATGCTCAAGAAAGTGTTTATCAAATCCATCATTATTGTGCGCAATGAGAACAGAGTCTCCTTCACAAAAAGCGATGAGCTCTAGGCCTACCTCGCCAAAAGAAGGAGCCTCTTTGACCATTTCATCTGTAATGCCATGAATAGCTGTTGCTTCTGCAGGAATAGGAATTCCTGGATTAATCAATCTTTCGAATGTTTTGTCGTTAACGGGGTCAAAAGCAGCAATTTCAATGATGCGGTCTCTTTCAGCTTTGACTCCAGTTGTTTCTGTGTCGTAATAAATTGGTCTAAGAGGCATTTTTCGGGGGGTCTTGTTGTTTTAGAACTTCATCAACTGTTGTCATTCCCGAGACAATCACACCGATCGCTTGCAAAAATGTGTCGATGGCAATCTTGGTCGTCCCCAGATACATATTGAGTAGTTGAGTATCGATTTTTTTGTTAGTGCATGGAATAACACACCTAAAAAAGAGGACTTTCTCAGACTCATCTAGTCCAAATCCAGGCATGTCCAGCTCTCGATTGAGCATGTGTAGCATGCGCGCCACCTCTCCAAAGGTTTTGGCGTGTAATTGATAGGGGAGGTAGGCGACTGTTTGTAGTAGTTGGGAATCTTCTCTAAAAACAAAAAAAACAGGCACCTCATTCCCTTGAATGTCCATCACAATAAAAATTTGTTCTGTCTCTTTTTGTAGTTCGGGCTTGAGGTCTTTTTCTTTTAAAAAAGAGAGAAGTGCGTGAGTATCAAAATCAATTGTCATTTTTAAAGCTTACAGGTTGATGGGTTGTACATTCGCTTAAAATTAACTCTTCACGCATAATATCTAAGTCTTTGGGAGCATCAATTCCAATGGAAACCTGTCTCCCTTCTATTTCAAGGATTGTGATAATGATATTAGGACCAATGCGGATTTTTTGCTCCGCTTTACGCGTTAAAACTAACATGGTGTGACCTTATCCTTTACCCGGTATCATTGAAGAAGGTTTTTCGCCTGTGACATGGGGATTATTAGTATTGGGAAGAGTTGAGATGCATTCATCCGTGGGCATCTTATATAGACAACCGGTTAATGAAGTGAATGATAGTAT
>JAJACO010000034.1 GCA_022601475.1 Chlamydiales bacterium | reverse complement strand
CTGCAAAGCTTTAAAACCAGGTGGAACTCTTCTCATACTTACTTATCCCAAAGAATCTCCTTATTGGAATTTTTTGGAAAGTACACTCGAAGAAGAGAGATTGAAATCCTTTAAGCCGCAAGCCGCATCTAAGACAATCCTCTCCACTCCAGAATATAAAAAGATGCTTAAAGAGCTAGGATTTTCTGTAGATTATTGCTCGCTAGAAGATAATCTTGCTACCTACGAAACTTCTAAAGAGTTGAACGATTATATCAAGGGATGGTTACACTGTTTTGTCCCTCTTTCATCTGCTTTGGAAAATATCTTTCTCAATGAAGCTAGCAAAATTGCATCTGCCCAATATCTGGATACAGGCAGCAAAGAAATTCGCATTCCCTACTCTAAATTAATCATAAAGGCTCGAAAATGAACATGAAAGTCAATAGTACCTCGTGTCATCCCGAGCGAAGAGAAGGATCTCCTGTAAATGGCTCCTCAGCTAGTTTTAGCTTGTTGGAATCATCGAAATTTACCAATGAAATGTGCGAATGAATTTTTTCTACAATAAAATCTGCGCAAGGTTTTATAAGCTTTTCGATATCCTTCCAATGCTCATTTTCTACACCAATACAAATCGATTTGGCTCTCTTCATCACAGGTTGATATTCTTTAGGCAAACGGTTTATTACCCAATCTGCAGCCGCAGGTTTAGATCGTATCGCATTCGTTTCCAAAGTACTCCAGATTCGCGCGTACGTCAACAAAACATTTCGGGTATCATCTTCAAGTTCCAAACTAAGTCTGCCTAAATCATGAAGCATGGCTTTCATAAAATCAGGGTATGGCACATGCGCCAATAACTGCTGAGGTTCTGATCCCCATAAAGTTTTACTCTTTAATAAAACTTGAGTAACAATGAGCGCAAGATCTGGCATTTCATAAGTCGACCATGGTTCAATGATGCCTATCTCAAAAGATTGACGTAACCATTCGCCATATTGAAAATCAAAGTGAGGGGGATACTGCCAAGGATCAATCGCTGCCTTCTCAACAAGGGTCATTTCAATAGGCAATTTTGAACTTTTCATGTAAATACCAGAGATTTGAAGAAGATTAGCAACGAATCTAGTTTTTTCCTCTGGGGTTGTCACACGATTAGTAACAACGAATAAGTCAATGTCACTGTATTTTTGCAGCCCGCCCACAAGCGACGAACCAAAAAGATAAACACCTAAAAGATCGGGACCTAAAATCATTTTTAATAATTCTAGAGTCTCTTTAAGTTGTTGCTGTGTTTCACTTCTTATATTTAAATTCTGAGACAGTTGTTTCATGTCTAGCCTCATCATATAATGGAGATGAGGACTATGAGAGGGAATAAATTCTCCTAAAATTTTAAATCCTACTTTTTCGTAAACATGCACAGCCCGAGAGTTCGATGCCTCAGGATCAATTAAGACTTCTTCAACTTCTGGAAATTCACTGAGGAGAAACTCTTTGATTACTACATGTGAAAGTTTTTTTCCTAAATAGTCTTCCTCTCCAATCAACATATCTAAAGTGATCGTTGTGCCTTTTGCGACGCACCATTTTGAAAGCTCATCTTCAGGTTTTTTTACCAAGGAGGTAATCAAAAATGCAAATGGTCTATTTTTATCGTAAGCAAGCCAATACTTTGTATCAGACACACCCTCAATGAATTCATCTATTCCTTTCAATGTATTTGCGAGTCCATCTCCATAAAACCATTCCTTGATATATGACTTATCAAGCCAGCTGTGTACTAGATTTCGATCGGCCTTTCCAATTGGTCTGAAAATACAATGAAATGTATCACCCATTGGATTCTCCACTCGCTAACTCAGGTCCTGTTTTAAAGAACGACACATCTTTCGCGACTATAGATTTTGGTATGATTTTCATCATAACATCAAGCGGGTCAACAATATTCTTCACAAACCACTCATTCCACTTCTCTCTGTCATTCCCCAAATACTTAGAGATAAAACGATACAGACGGTGATGATCGATATTTTCGACCTGAGAAGTGCCGCGTATTCCAACATGTCTTAAGATTCCCTTATCCAAATCGAAGTCCACAACCCCAAGAGCACATCGTGGATCTTGTTCGAGTCGCCTGATAAAACTGTCCGTTCGAGTTCCAAAAATCCATATACACCCCTCTTCCCAAATGAACCAAACAGGGGAATCTCTTGGCTCTCCGTTTTCAGTTGATGACAGATGTGCTAGCAGGGGCTTATTGAGAACAATATTAATTTCAAAATCTTTCTGAATAAACATGTTTTACCTGATACGAAGTTAGAGATTCTCCCATTCGGAATGCCAAAAGTCAATAAGTGATTTTTACTTGCGATCCTTGTAAGTTTAAGCACTCTTTTGTATATTTTTAATTCTATTCACTCGAGGGATTTTCATGTTATTCAAACTAATAGACAAAGTTGTCTTGATTACAGGCGCTGCCCAAGGAATTGGCAAAGGGATTGCAGAGCTTTTTTCCGAAGCCGGCGCAACATGTATACTGACTGATATTAACGACAAATTGGGAAATGATGTTGCAGCATCCATTCCCAATGCAAGATATATCCACCTCGATGTGCGAAAAGAAGACGACTGGCAGAAAGTACTAGAAGGACTGCAGGCCGAAGGTCTCGGACTCGATATTTTAGTGAACAATGCTGGAATTACTGGATTTCAAGAAGGTTTTGGACCACAAGACCCAGAAAATGCCTCCCTCGAAGAGTGGCATAAGATTCATCAGGTCAACCTAGATGGAACATTTCTTGGGTGCAAATATGCTATCCAAAAAATGAAAGACCGAGGTGGCGCAATCATCAATATTTCATCGCGCTCGGGATTGGTAGGTATCCCAGGTGCAGCCGCTTACGCCTCCAGCAAGGCTGCGGTCAGAAATCACACAAAAACCGTGGCGCTCCATTGCGCTGGGCAAGGATATCCCGTTCGATGCAATTCGATTCATCCTGCAGCGATCCTGACACCAATGTGGGACCCGATGCTTGGAGAAGGCAAGCAACGCGATGCTATGATGAAGGAGATAGTTAAAGACTGCCCGCTTCAGATAATGGGTGAACCTATCGATGTGGCTGCCGGAGCTCTCTATCTCGCTTCTGATGCAGCCAAGTACGTCACTGGGATCGAGCTTAACATTGATGGTGGGATCCTGGCAGGTTCCGCAGCCTCACCCCAGAAAGCTGACGACAATACAAAGCCTGTTTCATAATCAGGTCCGAAAATTATATTCTAGAGACAATGTTACATAACCCAAACTTTAGGTGCTCAGAGCTTACGCAATTGATTTACAACAGAAGAAATAAGCTCAATGCTTTGATCCACTTCCTCTAAAGTTGTTAAGCGGCTTAAAGAAAATCGGATTGAAGATCTGGCCACCGAGGGCTCGACACCCATGCTCAATAAAATTCTAGAAGGCTCTAAACTTCCTGATGAGCAAGCTGAACCGTGAGAAGCACACAAACCTGCAAGATCAAGCTGCATCACAAGCGTTTCTCCATCCACTCCCAAAAAAGAAATATTCGAAGTATTGCAAATACGCGGTTCATTTTGTCCATGAATGATCAAATCAGTGCATTGCGTCTGTAGCTTTTGTTCAAAATAGAGACGCAGTCGCTCCATATGCGAAAATTTACTTTCATCAATTTGCTCTAAAGCCTTCTGAAATCCCACAATAGCCGGAATATTCTCAGTACCCGCTCTTAACCCTCTTTGCTGCGGACCACCCACAATCAGAGGATTACATCGCAAGCTGCGTCTAATAATTGCTACACCCACTCCTAGAGGACCGTGCACTTTGTGCCCACTAAAACAGATCGCACTCACACCGCTTGGGATCTGCACAGGCGCTTTCCCCAACCACGCCACACCATCTACAAGTAAAGGAACTTGTATTCTTTCAGCGAGCTTTGCAATAGAAGTTAAATCAGTGACAATTCCCGTTTCGCTATTCACAGCTGTCACTACAATTAATTCAGTATTCGGTCTAAGAGACTGCTCAATCAAAGTTGCGTTTAAAGCGCCTTTGCCTCGCTCAGGGTCTAAGTAAGTCACCTCACACCCACTCACCTTCAACGATTCAATCACTGCATGATGCTCCAAAGAAGAGGAAACAATATGTCCTTTCTTAGGAATTCCACGAATGAGCATATTTAAAGCCTCCGTCGCTCCAGATGTGAAAAACACCTCTTCTGATTGAACTCCAAAGTACTGAGCAATCAATTGAGTGGCCTGCACAAGAAGTGCGCGTGCTTTTTGCCCCGATCTATGAATACTTGAGGGATTACCAATAAAGACATGCATGACGTTTTGCATTGCAGCTAAAACTTCTGGATCTAGAAGCGTTGTTGCATTGTTATCGAGATAAATCATGAGGAACTTGAACCAAAATAAGTGTGATATTATCTCCGCCACCACGCTCGTTTGACAAATCGATAAGGCGGAGTCCTTTTTGAGGCAAAGAGAGGTTACGATTCAAAAGCGTTGTAATTTCATCATCTATCATAGCATTTGTAAGTCCATCAGAACAAAGTAAAAAAATGTCATCTTGTTCTACATCAAAAACATGGACAGACGATTCGACCCCTGCATTTGTCCCAATGGCTCGTGTAAGAATATGTTTATAAGGAAAAGAATTTGCCTCCTCCTCTTTGATCGCACCTAGCGATAAAAGCTCTCCAACAAGAGAATGATCTTCTGTAAGTCGCTCGATCACTCCATCCCTTTTACGGTACGCCCGGCTATCACCCACATGCGACACAACAACAGAATTTTTCAAAAAAAAGAGTGAGACAAGCGTGGTTCCCATCCCCTTTAACCTTTCAGAGGACAACCCTTTTTTAAAGATCAAAGAATTAACCTTAACAAAAGCGTCCTTAAAAAAAATTTTTGCATCGTCGGAAGAAATCGAGCGAGGTGGCTGCCAGTCATCCACCAAAAACTTAAGATACTCAACAGCCTCAGAAGAGGCTACCTCTCCGGCGGCATGCCCCCCCATTCCATCAGCCAAAATAAAAAGCCCTATTTCGGGATACGCCGCCCAAACATCTTGATTGCGCTCTCGCACTAACCCGATATCAGTTACACCGAAATATTCAAGTTGAAGAGTGTTTTTATTCACATTTATTGCATCAATTAATCAACCCTATTCTATCTAAATCGCTCGCAAAAATCCACTTTTTTATCACGCTCTCTGAGTGAATGAAGGTTGCCTAAAAGCCACTCTTTTGCTATCTTGACGCACAAACTAATAATCCACAGTTCAAGTTAATAGATTAATTCGAGGTAAATATGAAAAAACTGATCATGACAACGCTTGTCACACTTGCTTGTGGCTCCACTTATGCACTTCCTGTAGGAAACCCTGCCGATGCGAGTTTGCTGTGCGATGGAATTTTTTGGGAAGGACACTGCGGTGATCCTTGCGATCCTTGCATGAGCTGGTGCAATGCATTTAGTCTTCGTATAGGTTTTTATGGAGATTACGTATTTGATCGACACATGGAAGTAAATTCAGGAGAGCATCCTGATATCGAAAAAACAAGCCTCTACACAAATGCAGGATTGATTGTTGCAAATTTTTGGGATCGATTTGATATCTTTGCAACGCTTGGTGCCACCAACCTCTTTATCGATACAAATGTGAGTGCGTTTGACACAGATGGTGCAAACGTTGGGCAAAGAATTGTCATCGACACCGAAACAGATTTTTCTTGGAGTACCGGTGTACGGGGAACTATTTGGGAATGTGGATGTACAACATTTGGATTTGAAGCGCAGTATTTCTACACAAGCCCCAAAGTTTCGCGCATTACACGCGCCGCGCAGTTCTCTTTGTATGATGAGTTGAGCACGCAATACTCCGAATGGCAAGTTGGAGTAGGAATTGCACATCGCATCAATATGCTCACACCTTATATCGCTGTCAAATGGGCCCACGCAAATCTTGAACTCGATGGCGGTCCCTTGCCAGCTCCTCTTAGTACTTTAGACCCAAAAGATTCCGACTCTGATAAGCTCTTTGGTTATGCTGTTGGAGTGTCTCTTGTAGACTGCGAAAAAGCAAGTATCACTGTAGAAGGTCGCTGGGGTGATGAACGCGCTGTACATGTGAATGGACAGCTAAGATTCTAATCAAACTTAAGGAATACTGATGAAAAAAAGTTTTGCGACACTTCTAACGCTACTCTCCTGCTCAGCTGCACACGCGCTTCCCCTAGGAAACCCTGCCGACGCAAGCTTACTGTGTGATGGACTATTTATCGAAGGGCACTGTTACGATTTTTGCGAACCGGACATCTCTTGGTGTGACGCCTATAGCGTGCGCCTTGGCTATTACGGAGATTTTGTTTTCAATCGCCACCTAGAAGTAAATGAACATCACCAGCATGATGACATCGAAAAAACCGAAATGTATACCAACGCAGGCTACATTGCTCTCAACTTATTTGATCGCATAGATCTATTCTCAACAGTTGGAGCGAGCTATCTTTGGATCGACACCAACGAATCCGCCTTTGGGGGCACAGCTGGACAACGATTGGTCTTAGAAACAGATACGAGCTTTTCGTGGAGCATCGGAGCGCGCTACACCATCCTCGAATGTGGGTGCACCCTCTTTGGCGTAGAAGCGCAATACTTCTCCGCATGTCCCAGTGTGACACGTGTTACACTGGCAGAAGAGAGCTCTGTCTACCCTTCTTCCAACGTTGTCTTAAAGTACCACGAATGGCAAGTGGGCGTGGGGTTATCACATCGCATCTGGAACCTTGTTCCCTACATTGGAATAAAAGCTTCTGGTGTCTGCGCTAACTTTAATAATGCGCTCGTTTCAGTTCCTACGGCTCCAAATCCTTTAGAACTAAGAGATCTAAATAACCAACGTTATGCAGGTTATGCATTTGGGGTCTCGCTTGTAGACTGCGAGAGAATGAGTCTTACCGTAGAAGCGCGCTTTCCTGATGAGAAAGCTCTCTATGCGAGTGGGCAAGTTCGCTTTTAGCGACTGGAAAATAAGAAAAACTAAAGGCTTATACCATTTATTGTAATTGGTATAAGCCTTTAGTTTTTATTGAATAATTCAAGATTTTTTCCTTTCTAGAACCTTTTCGACTTTGGTTTCACCTCCATTTAGCCTCCTGCGCTCAAGATCAATAAGATCACACTAAATCCATTGAACGTCACGTGTAGTCCGATAGAAGCCCATAAGCTTTGCTCTCTCTCATACAAAAACCCCAAAAACAAAGAGAGTACAAAAAGCGTAGAAATTAACTGGAAATTTCCTTTTCCTTGACTCGCAGAAAAATGCACAAGCGCAAAAATCAAAGCTGTTAAAAAAAGCGCCCACCCTCTTTTCAAATATTTACGCAAAAGCGTCTGCAAAAATCCCCTAAACAGTAACTCTTCCATAAATGGCACAAGAACCACCACCGCAAAAATCATTAGCCCAAATAAGAGAGGATATTCCATCGTTTTTTTAAGCTGCATCACAGCCACTTGCTCCACCTCAATCTCTCCCCAAAAAAACACTGCAATAAGATTCGCAAGTAAGCCCACAAGTAAGACGCAAGGATAGCTAATCACCCATCCCACCATCCCCATCCCAAAACTTTTTAAGAAGCGCGACACACTTTGTATTCCCTCTCCCCAAAAAATAAAGCGACGCACGCCAGCACCTATTAAGTAGCAATAGGAGATGAGTAAAATAAACAAGATACTAAGAAAGCCAAACTGTAAATATCCCTTTAAGTCAGTCGGTAGAGCAAAAACATTTGCATACTCCTTGAAGAAAAAACGGAAAGAAAAAAGAGCCGCGATGGGTAAAAGAATCGCAAAGAGAAAATAGACAAAAAAAGCCCCAATGACTCGCAATAAAGTCATCGGGTTTGTACTTAACAAAGGAGGCAATCGAAAAAAACGATTTCTCCACGCTGCAAAAAACACAACTAGTGTCAGGATCGCTGAAAAAATCAGCGATCCTGTAACGTGTCCTTCAAACAATTCCATCTACCGAGCAGCCTCGATATACGCTTCTGTACGAGAAACTAGCTCTTGCACTAGGCGATTGTGTGCAATTCCCATGGGAGTATTGTTAAAGGAGTGTGTTCCCCAACCCATTTTTTCATAGTCGCAGTGCAAGTAGGGACGCGCAATCGCATACTCTTGATCTAAAACCTCTTGCAAAATCACTCTTGGAGTTGCATCTCTCACATCCACAATCCGTACACGCATTGATAGAGACAAAACGCTTCCTATCTCACCTCGAACAGGATGATTGGTATCTGAACCTACCCCGTAAGGCATTTCTTTTTGCTCTAAGATCTCTGAGAGAACCACAAACTGTGCAGCTCCTAGCGATTCTTTAGCCATCGCTGGAATAGCGTTTGGATTGGGAGCACTTAGCAATTTTGCAATCTCAATACTTCCCCCCTCTCGTAGAAGATAAAGTGTTTGAGAATCGTACACCTTATTGCGAATTTCATCTGTAAACTCTCTAGAGAGATCCCAATTAACTTGGGTTTGATTAGACCGATCAATCACCGGGAGAACAGCTACAATAGCTTTTTGTCTTCCAGATAACTGATAGAGAGTTGTATCACGGTAATTGCGAGCACATCCGCTCAAAGTGCAGGCTGCAATTGCTAAAGCAAAAATCAAGCGTTTCATCAAAAATCCTATAGTTGTTGTTAAATGGATTATCGGAGATTATAATTTTTGAGACGATTGTAGACAACCAGGGATAATGACATGCCAACCATTGCAGGAATGATCCATCCAAGTGCCTTTCAAATTACAGATGTCCTCACTTCTATCCACCCCGATACACATTTTAAATCATTTAGACATAAAAATTTAGAGCTAGGATCTTGGCACTCACCTCTTATCTGCAACGAACGTAAAAATATCTGGGCTCTTTTAGATGGTCAGATTCATAATGCAAAAGAGCTGCGTATAGAACTCAATAAAAAACTCGGATATCGGTTTACCACCGAGACCGACGAAGAAATTTTGGTGCACGCCTACGATGCATGGAAAGAAGGTTTTGTTAAAAAGCTACAAGGCCCATTTGCCCTTGCTATTTTTGATGTCGAAAAAGAAAAACTTTTTTTGGCCATTGACAAACTAGGGCAAAAACCGCTCTATTGGACATCCCATAATAATTGCTGGCTCTTTGCCACGCAGGCAAAAGCTCTACTATCTACCGGTGTTATTCCGCAAACACCTTCAATAGAGTCTCTAGCCTCTTATCTCTATTTCGGATTTATCCCCCAAGACCTCTCTATTATCCGAGGGGTGAATAAACTGTTGCCCGGCCACTCTATTCACATCGATCTCAAAAGACAAGCTGCCATTGAGCAGTACTGGTCTCTAAGCGAAGCAATTGAGACCCCAAAATCCACATCTTCAGAAGAGGCCATACATCTCTTAGGCGAATTAATCGACTCCTCCATTTCTCAAACTTTATCTCATACAGAAACAACCGGTACCTTTCTCTCGGGCAACCTTGGCTCATCAACCTTGGGCTTTTTTTTGACGCACCGCAAAAGCAGAAATCTGCTCAAAGCGTATTCAGCGCTCTTTAAAAATGCACGAGATGCCGCCACAAAAATTGCCGAAAAACTCGATCTCTCCTATTACAGCAAGCAAATCACGCCGGCCGATGTGATCGAAGAGCTCCCCAAAATTGTGTGGCATTTAGATGAGCCCATTGCCGACCCCTACATCATGCAAACGTGGTACCTCTGCAAACTCGCCGCCAAACAGTGCCCCACCGCCTACTCAGATACCGGTTGGATTGAAATGTTTGGGGGGTCCAAGAAATATTTTGAAAAAGCTCACGCCCATAACTCTTCCTTAGCATTTAGCCTTGCACAATACCCGCCCTTGCTGCGCGATCGTTGCATTCTTCCTTTTTTGGGTCTTTTTTCAAAAAAAATGAAATTTCGTATCCTCCGAAACATTGACCTTAACCGAGAACAACTCAATTACCTAGCTGATTCAGCTCTTTTTAAGGGAAAGGAGCGTAAAAAAGTATCTCCTCTCCTTTTTAAAGCATTTGATCCAGAAGTTTTTACTCAACGGTTCCACCGCGTTACAGCACTGGCAGGTAATTTAAACCCTTCTCTTTACTACGATGCAAAAACCAAATTGCCCGATAGCAGCCTGTATCAATACGAGCGATTAGCAGACGCCCATCATCTCAAATTGATCACACCCTACTTAAACCCAACACTTGTTGATTTTTTAGCAAAGCTACCCGAAGAAATTAAGCTTCAAAATCACAAGCCTGCAGGATTACTCCAAAAACTCATGGAAAAACTGTGTCATGGATGCCCTCAATTTACAGAGCAGGGAGATGATTTTTTAGAGACATGGCGTGATGATCCTCAAATGCGAGAGATGTTTGAGCTTGTGCAAGTGGGGTGCTTAGAAGATGAAGGATTGATTTCTAAAAAGTGGATCAAACAACAACTCGCCTATCCACATCTTACAAAAAGAAACTTTCGCCAGCTGTGGGCATTGCTTGTATTAGAGGTTTGGTTTCGGCTATTTATCAAAAGTCCACTGACTCAAGAGGCTCCAACCATCAGCCTCAAAGAGCTATTAACTGATTCGGAATAAAAGTGCCGGAGATTGTCTTGAGGCATAAGGGTGAGTCCTTAAGGCTGCTACCTTCCGATCCTGACCTAGTTCGGACGTCCTCATTCCACAAGGTCCCCGGCGCCATAAAGTATATTAAATTCCCTTTTTGTAAGCCAGTACTATGATATGAGTGATCCCTTTTTCTCCCCAAATGAATTTAGAGAGCTTTTCTGTGAGTAAAATAAACCCTCGACTGCGAGCCGCCTTTTCTTTAAGAGGCTGCGCTATCCAGCTAACCGGTCTCCACATCCACGCAATCCAACGCAGAGAGTGTATAAAAAACCAAAAACGGGTCACTCCTTCTCTTTTCATCATCTGATTTAATCTGTACTCCGCATCACAACTTGCTCTTAAAAAGCGAGTTGGAGCTAACAACCACCTCAAACAATAAAAGTGAAGGCGATGATAGCTTTTTTGTACCGCATGAAGCTTAAATTCTGTTTGAATCAGAGAAAGTAACTGTTCCAAGGCATCCACTGAGTAAAGATCGATTTCCGAAGAGCAAATAAGCCACCCCTCTTTTTTTAAAAGAGCTCCCAGCTCAGAAAGCATCAACCGGTGCACTTGCGGCTTTAAATCGGCAATAACATCTGTAAACAAAACCCCATCAAAGCTCTCCTCTGGAAGCTTAACGTATGGAAGACACATCTTCTTAAATCGAAAGCGCACATCCTCTAACGGATTCTCTAGCATGTCTATAGCAACAACATCTCCGCCCTTCCCTATGATATAAGGAGCAAAAGGGGCTACTCCACATCCGAGATCTGCCACTTTGCTCTCTTTTAGAGACAGTGATTTTAAAAGTTGAATCGTACGAACCATCCTCAACTGCCCCTTTGCCGACAGGGCAGGATCAAGCTCTTCGGGTCTCAAGCTTTGACAGCTTTTATATACATCCTCCTCATAAAGCTGTCTCTGAGATTTTTGTTGCTCCTCAATCAGCTTTAGCGCCACGCTCCCACTCCCTAAATGCTTTTTCTTGATTCAACATTTCTTTTCTTAATGCTGTCTCGGGGTTAATTTCAGAAAAACGAGCTTGCTGCACAAGCTCCCAAAGTAATTTCCCTAGTTCTTCTTCGCTTTCAAAAGACTTTTTTTGCTCGAGTAATTCCATTTTTTTCATCTTGCCCGCAATTTTATATGCACGTGCAAGCGCTGGGAGTCCTTTTGGAATTCCATCCATTAAGCTTTCTCGATGACTTTTTTCCTTTTTCTTAAGTTCCTCCCACTGATCGACAACAGCATCCATATGGTCCAACTGTTTATCTCCAAATACATGTGGGTGACGATCAATCAACTTTTGTCGGATATTCCGAAGAGGGTTAAGAGTGGTAAATCGATCCTCTTTTTCTCCTAATTTGCAAAAAAAGAGAATATTATAAAGTAGGTCGCCCAACTCCTCGATCAAGTCATTATCATCTCCCTCATCAATCGCTTCAATCACCTCACACGCCTCTTCCAAAATCGATTCTCTCATCGAAACGAGTGTTTGAGCGCGATCCCACATACATCCATTAGGACCTAGCAAAACATCTGTTACTTCCAGTAATTTCTCAAATTCAGAGATAGCTTGTTGATTAACATTCATAGATTGCTTCCATTTGATCGAGCATATGCTCGAGAGTGAATTTATTTTTTACAAGCTCTTTTGCCTGTTTTCCCAACTGGACGCACAGTTGTTTATCTGCCGAGAGCTTTAAAACAGCCTCAGACACCTGCTCAGGCGAACGAATCGACACCTGAATCCCTGTTTTATTTTGCAAACAAACCTCTTTTAACCCCCCTATATCTGTCGTGATCAGAGGTTTTTTTAACCAAGCCGCCTGAAGACTCGCCTGACTCACCCCTTCGTGCGCCCAACTTAAGAGCACAAAGATATCCATCGCAGCAAGCGCTGTATAAGGAGGGGCGAGATGCCCTGTGAAATAAACCTTATGTTGAAGACCCAAAGCCTCCCATTCTTGCCGAAAATGGTGCTCGCTTACCCCAGAACCCACAACCACCCATTTGATATGAGGGACCTCTTCTAACAGCTTTGCTGCCCTTAAAAAATCGCTCACACCCTTCCAGCCGCGCAACACACACAAAGTGCCAACCAAACACTCATCGGGCCTCACCCCCAAACTCGAGCGAAAGGCCTCTATATCTTCCACAGTGTGCTCGATTAAAGAAGGATCTACACCCGTTGGAATAGAGAGACAGCGATGAGCAGGTAGCTTAGCTTGTCTGCGGATCACATCCACAACAGATTCACAAGTAGTTACCACATAATCTGTGAGCCAATTATAGAGAAAGTAGCTGTTTAATCCTCGTCGAATTGGAGTAGAAAGATGACGCGTTCGAATCACACGACATCCGCTCATTTTGCCAGCCAAACCTCCTAACCACGCATCCACAGATGAGTGAGTATTGACAATTTCAATCGCATTTTTGCGAATTAAACGCATCAGTTGATACAAAATCTGCAAAGCATTGCGCTTTTTAAAAGGCAATTCAATCACAGTAAAGCCACTTGCACGCGCCGGCTCTACCAGCCCCCCTCCTTCTTGGACTGCGAGGATCACCTCATGTCCTCGCTTGCGCATCCCCTCTGCCTCTCTTAAAATACGCAGTTCTTGCCCTCCCCATCCGGGAGAGGATTCTGTGTGTAAAATCTTCATATCTCTAATAGTTCTCTTAAAATTTTGCGATGTCCGGAAGAAAAAGGCAACGCAGATAAATCCTTAAATGAGGTCCAACCCATACCGCTCTGCTCTTTTGCCTCAAACAGATGCGGGAACAACGTGACCTGATAGCGGGTAAAGGTGTGCTTCTGCTCTTTTAAAGAGCTTTTATGCTCTAATTCACACCCTAATAACTCCTCAAATGCACCTACACAATCTCCCTCTCCTTTCTCACGATAAGGAAATTCATATAAACCGGCCATTACCCTTCCGGTAGCAGCCTTTTGCACTAAATAATTTTGCCCATGAAATATAACCGCCACCTCTCTTTGCAAATGAATTGTTTTGGGACGCGCTTTGCGCTTCGGAAGCTGATCTTGCGTTTGATAAGCATAAGCTATGCACTCTTTTTTTAGAGGACACTTTTCACAGCGCGCTTTTTTCATGCAAACAGTCGCCCCAAGCTCAATTAAAGCCTCACTGATTACCCAAGGTTGCCTCTCGGGCAAGATACCATCGGCATACTTTTGAAGATAAATCTTTGAGCGCGCTTTTTCTATTTCCTCAGAAAATCCCAAAAATCGACTTAAAACCCGCAAGACATTTCCATCCACTGCGGCTACCTTGTGATGAAATGCAAAACTACGCAGCGCTCCTTGAGTATAGGGCCCCACTCCCTTAATCTTTGCGAGCAACAGTGGATCCTCAGGTATCTTTCCCCCAAAATGCTCCATGATCTGTTGAGCCGCTTGATGCAGATGACGTGCACGTGAATAATATCCCAAACCTTCCCAACACTTGATCACCTGCTCAATGGGCGCGTGTGCGAGCCTCTCTATTGTTGGGAACAAATCCATCCATTGATTGAAATAAGGGGCAACCACTGCCACCTGGGTTTGCTGCAACATAATCTCAGACACCCAAACTTTATAGGGGGAGATAGACTCTCTCCATGGCAATGAGCGCGCATTGAGCTCAAACCAATTTCTTAAGAGCTCTACTGGAAATTTCTGCACAACGAGTTAGCCTTGGTCTTTCTAAAAACCGAGAAGGATACATCTTTTCCATCGGCAAGAAAAGTGATTTTTAAAAACCTTACCATCTTAACATCATCTTTTTATTAAACAACTATAATAATATTATGAACTATTTAGACTCAATCTCTTATAAAGATTCCCCTTTTATCGACGGAATAATTTCAAAACTTTCATGCCCCGAACTAAAAGTATTAAAATATATAAATCCAAATGCGGCTACAAGGATTGAAGAGGTGCTAGCCAAAAGAAGACTCCTATGGGAAACTATCATTGTAGTTCCTAACATTTCATACTCTTCTAGCGCACAAAAACGAGGGAGAATCAATAATTATACGCTTAGGCTGCTAGAAAATCAAATCACTCCGGACAATATTTTTCTTTACCTACGGGAGAAAATCGACAAACTCGAAGATCTATCCAAATTTTTGGGATCAACAGACTATGGCAAACCAATCAAAGATTTTTATCGTCTCTCGCGCAAAAATAAAAAAATTCTCCTGGAAATATCTGATAAAAAACTCTCAGAAGGTGACCTAAATCAGATCAATAGCTGCTTGCAAAAGAATCCTCTTGGAAAAATCATTCTGCGCCTCACTCTCTCCTTTAAAACGAGTGACAACGATTGCACTGTTTGAAATCATGCGTGTCACACTCATAATCCTTTTGCTTGCTGTTGGAATCAGCCCACCGATTGCACTATCACTATACTCTAATTTTGTTCCCGCCGCTCTTTTTGGAATCGGCGCTGGCTCCATGCTGATACCTCTAGGTGCATTTGTCCTCGCTTACGATGCAGGTCTTATGACACCTGTTTTTTCTGACAGAAATATCCTGACAATAGCTCTTGGATACTATAAAGCAAAAAAGCTCTTTGACCCCCTCTGTAAATGCTCTTTTAATTTCAGTTTTTTGTGTGAAATCTTCTCTCTAACCTGGAGAGAATATGAGATCATTGAAAACCCATAGCCCCATTTCATTCAAGCTTGGTGTGGTTTTGCAACGATCTCAACTTCTATTAAAATGATAAGATTCCGGCTATATATAATCCTTGGATATCAAAGTTGTTGTAATTGGAAAAACTTAAGCTATTAGCTGTATCGGCTGTGTAGATTGTTTTTGTGATCGCCCGTAAATAGCTACTGAATTCATACCCAGCCTCAATAGAGGTACCAAAACAAAATAATCGACTTGCATATTTGAGTCCAATACGCGCATGGATTACAGGAATGAGGCGCTCGGTGGACTTGTCTGAAATATTTAGTATTGTCCCCCCATTTGGAATACTATTAAAAGCATTGGACCGATTTTCGCTAGCTAAAAGGCTTCCAGTCGCTTTTCCCGTAATCGAGAATGTCCCAGGACATAAAAAACACGATCGATATAAGTTATATCCTAACTCAAAGCCAAACTGAGGCCCAACACCCCATACCTCGGTGTGTTGATCAACCTCACCCAATCCAACAACACGTGTAAATCGATCAGTTTCATCATAGTCGATAGAAGCGTACTCGATACCAGCAAGCAGGTTCAACTCAAAGCAATTATTCCACAATTGTTGAACAAATAAGCCATTCACTCTTTTATAAGAAAGGTCCAGGTCAGAGGTCGCACTTCCTACGTAGTTTTGGAATTGAGTGACTAAATCGGCCCGTCCAACTGTTGCTGAGAGAAAACCTTCTGAGACAGCTTTATGCGTTGAAGCCGTTAAGCGCGCATAGTCTGCACGTAATGCTCTTTGGCCATTACAAAAACGAAAAGCACCTCCAACTCGAAATCCCGATTCAAAGCTGAAGTCATTATTAATCCTATTTCCCACAAGTGACGGATTTTCAGAAGATTGAATAACAAAATAGGTGTCATCAACCGAAGGACATAGATAGAGGTATTCTCCATAAATCTCCCAACAATCGCCGTTATCTGCCTTAAGATTAGACATTGCTAGCAAAACACATATAAAAAACAAAAACCGCATCATCAACCCTTCGTTACAAAATCAGATTTTTACCCTTTCTCGAACACTATAGTCAATTTTTTTTAATTATAGATGTTGTGCAAATTTCAAGATTTCTTTACATTTTTTTTACATAACTTGGAGCAAAATATGATTAATCGATTTAATGCTTACTTTTTCCCTCAAAATAATCTCTCAGGACAATCTAATTCAAAACCGGATCCATCCGAACCGAACAGACTCTTTTCAAGGCACTCGTTTAATTTCATACCTTCTTCAAAACCTTTGTGGGGATTGTTACTCCTTGTTACTAAGGTTGCTGCACAAAATTTTCCAAGTGATTTAAACCTCACAACGCTCGAAAATCCGTTTCTGTTGTCTGATATTCAATGGAACGTTCCAGGAGATTTGTTGCAAGCCACCTATTTAGGGCCTGAATTTTCAGAAGAAATTGACACTCCATATCGTAATCAAAGGAACATTAGTAGTTCAGGACCTGTTTCTTCCCTAAGTATTGAAGATGAGTTCATAATAACGACTGACCTTATGGGTATCAATGTTTATGATCTTAAAACACATCAATTGCTCAAGACTGTAGAACAAAAAGTAGGCTGTACAACGGCACATATAGCGTCTTCAGTTGGTTTTTTTGGGTGTGGAAATAATGGAACCCGTGTGGTTGATATTTCAGAGCTGGCCAAGTTTGAAACTGTTACGACGATTCCTTCAGAAGGGTTATCAGTTACTGGTATCCTCTATGAACCGCAAAGACAAATTCTATGGGTCAATTACGGAAACCAGCTTGGCGTTTATTTCTATAATGTTGAGACTCCCGGTTCTTTTTCTCTGAGCAGCTATTTAGGAACCCCAGGCACGCTTGGAGGAATGGAGCTTGGCATAGGATCAGAACTCTTTATACGGGTTGGTGACACTATCTACGCGTGTAAAACAGACAATCTATCCTTTCTGGATATTGTTGCTTCAACAGCTGTCTCAGGATTAATAGATTTCACCGTTCTACAAAAAGAGCTTACAAGTTTTTTATTTGCAATAGGAGATACCGGAGTGACGATTTTGGAGTATCGCCAAAGCGCGACCCTACAACCTATCCGTACATTCCCTATTGAAGGAGCTATAGGTTTGGCCACAAGTGGTCCATATTATTGCCCAGTTGTAACTTCTTCAGAGACATTGCTTTTTAATACTACGGATCCTTTTAATGTGACCCCAATTAATATTACCTTTCCAACACCTCCAGGGGCTAATGGTGTCGTAACGTCTCAAAATACGCTCCTGTACCCCTTAACTGAGAGTAATGTGACTACGATCGATGTTTGGGCAACAGACGTCGAAATTACCCCACGCCGCGAAGATAGAAATCAACAATTTCCTGCAAATATTACCTACTTAGATGGCCGAGGGAACAGAGATATTTATTCCTTTACTATTTTTGTACGTAATCTTCCTCCAATGATTACCAATCCAATAGGGGTGCTCACAGGCAATCCCAATGAACTATTTGATGCTGAGATTGATCTAAACGAGGTTGTTACAGATTTTGATGATGATTTTAATGATTTAGTAGTTAGCTTTCAGAATTTATTCCCTTTTCAAAGTAGTCGCACCAATTCTACCCTTAGAATTTTTGGCTCACCGTTTGAAGGAATCCATATTTTTGGGATTACTATAACTGACCCGTTGAATGCAAGTGTTGTTGATACTGTTCAGATTGAAATTCTACCACCCACAACATCTTCTAGTCGCCCAGAGGAGAGTTCGCACCCGACTAGTACCAGCTCTCAGTCTCAAGAGAGGTCTACCTCCATTATTTCCCGTTCTCAGTCTGAAAGAAGCTTTAGTTCCACCTCCATTATTTCCAGTTCTCAGCTTGAAAGAAGCCTTGGTTCTAATCTCATTATCACCAGGTTAGAAGAAAGCTCAACCGACCCTAATGTAATTGCTCTTCCAATTGCAATCGGAGTTACAGCCTTTCTTATTTTAGGTATCGGTGGTGTTGTCATCGGCCGTGTGATTTATAACAGGAGAAATGAGGATCAAAATGCGATAGAACTCGATCCTTTGCCCTCCTCAGGTGTATATGTTGTAAATGGTAATGTCGAAGAGGTCATTTCAGATAAGGTTATCATTTATACATATCCTAATTTGAAAGATAAACAAGCTTTATATGATACAACATTTTATATCCCAAATGAAGATGGTTATATAGCAAGAGGAAACTACGGTTCGGTTTATGTTTGTAAATATATTCCTGGGAAATGCATGGCAGCGATCAAAAAAGTTAAAGGCTCTAAAAAATATTTCAGCTCCAAAAATGAAGCTGAAATTCATGCAAAAGCCTACAAGGGTAAACCTGTAGGTATCTGGCCTTACTTAGATTCGCTTTCCGGTGAAGATGGAGGGCAGCTCATTTTTGGTATTGTCCTAAAGCTTGGAAATGGCGGCTCTTTAGAAGCTATTATTAAGCTTCTCCAAGAAAATGACCGAGAGTTGTTTGCCTTAGTGGCTGCTCAGCAGCTACTAATGGGTGTTGAGCATCTTCAAAAAACAGGGATTGCTCACCGAGACTTGAAACCAGATAATATCTTAGTCAATGTCAAACTTGTGGATGATGAAGAAAAAAATGTACCAAATAAACATTCAAAAAAAGGTAAAAGAGTAAAAAAGATAAGGATAGGAATTTCTGATTTTGGACGAAGCGCATTAAAAATAGACTCAACAGATCACATCTATAAAACAGGTACAAAATTAATACATAATCATGAAGAAAACACAAGCGCAAGTGAAGATGTCTGTCATAGTGGTATTCAAAAGGTAATTCAATCCTTTCAAGGAACAAAACCTATTTATGGAAATACTTTTAATGGCTTACCATTTGAACTTGCAGACCCTCGCTATATGCCTTTTGAAGTTACCGTCAAGGGTGTATACGATGTAGAGAAAGTAGACCTCTGGTCCTTGGGACTTACTATTCTTGAGCTCTTGACCGGCTTAAATCCTTCAGAGATCTTCCATTTTTCACCTGAAGATGTGCAAGGAAAAAAAACATTTAATGAGTTTGTCACCGCAGACCAGGTTCAACAAGCTTTAAAAAATATATTTTATAACGTTGAACCTGGATCCTTAATGGAGTTGGCTTCGCTCATGATGGACTTTGACCCTGCAAAGCGCTTAAGCCCTGCTCAAGCTTTAAAAATGCCATGTTTTAATGTTCTTAAAAATAAAGAGGAGGAGATCAACAACCTATTTCTTAGCCTAATTCCAGATAGGCCTACTGATAACAACAATTCTTCAATCCCCATAGTTAGCGATGCACAACAACTTCCCGAAGAAAACGTGGATTTTTATCACAATCCGAATGATGTTTATCACACTCCGGATGATGTTTATCACACTCCAAATTAAAACCTGGAGCGTTTTTAAAAAGGATTTTGTAATCCCTATGGTTACTGAAAGCGATTGATATAAATTAAAGTTATTATCTTAAAGATAATACAAACAAAGAAAAAATAACAATTATGAATTTTTTCCATTACAAAGATTACCCACCATTGACATCCTCCCCTCCGTGAACGAAGGGGATTCCTACGGCAGTCAGTTACAATAAGCTAACTGACTTACTTCGGCGGGTTCCTGCTTCACAGAGCGACCTACATGCATCGTTTCTCCACAGGCTAACAAGCGATGTCCTCGCTCTAAAATATTTATCGCACCGACTACATCGGCATGATTATGATAACTACAACTGACACATTTAAACCGAGCCTGTGTCTTGCGACTCTCTTTAGAAATATGTATACAACTAAGGCAAGTCTGACTGGTATAGTGGGGAGGTACAGCAAGTAACATCCCTCCACTCCATCTCAACTTATACTCTAATTGAGTACGAAAAAGACCCCAACCTTGATCTAAAATTGAGATATTCAGTCTAGATTTTTGCTGAACACCTTTCCTGCTTTTTCTGCTGTGCCCGCAGCTGATTGGGACATTTTACTTACCTGCAAATCTTCGATACAAACAGAGATCGTTGCATAACTCAAGCTTGGTATCGTTTTGGAACCTTTTTGCCCCATTTGAGAGATCTCTCTCTCGCT
>JAJACO010000033.1 GCA_022601475.1 Chlamydiales bacterium | reverse complement strand
TTTCATGAATTGTTCCAGAAAAAAGAAAAACATCTTGATCCACATGTCCAAAAGAGTGATAAAAAACCTCCGCAGGCACTTTTTTAAGCGGTTGACCGTCATATAAAATTTGCCCACTCCAAGGGAAATAGAGCCCGGCAACAAGTTTAGCTATTGTGGATTTCCCACACCCACTCGGCCCCACAAGGGCTAAACGTTCACCCGGCTTAATTGAAAAACTTAGGTTCTCAATCAAGGGAGAAGCTGTCGGATTATAGCCAAAAGTGACATTCCGAAATTCTAGATATCCTTCAAGTTTTTTAGAAAAAGGAGCGTGAGTAGATAAACGTTCATGGTAAATGGGATCCACTTCATTTTTTAAAACATCATTGAGGCGATTAATATCCACCTTGATATTTTGCATGCTTTGTCCAAAATTCACAAACTGGGCGATGGGAGTTAAAAAACTAATTAGTAAAGTTTGCAGAGCAACAAGCATTCCAAAAGACAAAGCTCCTTGCATCACGCGCATACTTCCCAAGGTTAAAAGACCAGCTAGTGCCAAAGCTTGCATTAAGATAGGAGTTGTACCTAAAAGAGCATCTTTTTTACTGATTTCCTGCTGTGCATTGAGATATTTTGCATAAAACCCAGAAAACCTCCCAAAAAAATCAGATTCTATCCCCGCAGCTTTGATCGTCTCAATGTGTTGCAAAGCTCCGAGCGAATTGCCTATCCACTTCCCATTTTCTTGCTGTAAACGAGCATACGCATCTGAGCGCGTTCGTTGAATCCAGATAAAGACTAAGAGTGTTAAAAAAGCAGCCCCAAACGCCATCAGTCCAATGCCCACATCATAAAACAGCATCGCAACACCATAAAAGACCACCAAAACAAGACTGACCAAGGTGCTTGCTAAACTCCCCGACATCTGTTTTGCAATTGCATTATTAAGGGTGGTTCTGTAGGCAATTTCTCCAGGAAAACGTTGACTATAAAAAAAGACAGGCAACCTTAAAATATGCCATAAAAAATGACTTGAAAACTGAATTGATAATTTCGCATTCATACGATTTAAAACATAGTTTTGTAACCAAATTAAAACAGCTGCAAGAGCGCCACTTAAAACAACACTCCATAAAAATAACCATTTCCAACTAATCACATCAGTTATCAGCATGTGATCGACAAAAATCCGGACAAAAGCTGGAAGAGAGAGCCCCGGGAGCAATAAGCAAAGACCCACTGCAAACACATACAACAAAGAAACTCTAACGGGCTTTAACCGGGTCAAAAGTTCTTGGGTCAAACTAAGAGGAGCTCCCCCCTTCTGAAATTCAGCTGTAGGGTTAAAAGTAATCACAATTCCATTGTATCCCGCATCAAACTCTTCATACGAAACAGTGCACGGCCCATTAGCAGGGTCATTGAGAAAGACTTTGTCCTTTCCAAACCCCTCTACAACAAGAAAATGATTAAATTCCCACAAGATAACCATCGGAGAGCCTAGCGCGTATAGAGCCTCAATCTCTTTTTTAAACCCCTTGCCCTCTAAACCATACTTTCGAGAAGCCTGAATCATTTTGAGGGCATTGCTCCCATCTCTAGAAACACCACACTCCTCTCGCAACTCCTCTAAAGGAACAAACTTTCCAAAATACCCCA
Organism: Chlamydiales bacterium; assembly: GCA_022601475.1. GTDB lineage: Bacteria > Chlamydiota > Chlamydiia > Chlamydiales > JAAKFR01 > JAJACO01. The sequence continues at coordinate 7,232 of JAJACO010000033.1, read as the reverse complement.
GGATAATACCCAAACACGCAGCTCCGCACTCTACAGCTTCCATCTGAATGACTGTAGGCGTTTTTTTGCGCCATTTTTTTTTGGGTGGAGTGACTTCCATCTACTTATCTCCTATAGGAAAGAGATAAGAAATCGGTTTTTTTTCATCGAGAAAAACACTCACCTCTCCCACAGTGCCGATGCGCAGTGCAAAAGGAGGCCCTTCCTCTGTCGTCCATTTATACCCCGATTTTGTCGAAGCGTCTAAAACAGGCTCCACCTCAACTGTAATTGAGGCCCTATTCTGAGTGAGGTATTCCCTTAATCTCTCAGAAGGGATGTTTTGCAATACGTCTCCTTGAGATTCTGCACTAAATGGAAATATACGCTTTACCCTACCCTCTATTTTGCCATAAATTTGCGCATTGACCGTCTCCAACTCAATATGAGCGAGCATGCCTTCCTGAATCAAATCTCCCTGACCAAGAGAGAAAAAGGCATAAACAGAAGAGCTCTTTTTTTCTTTACCCTCAATCCAAAACAGAGTGCTCCCCGACTCCACCTTTTCTCCAAGTAAAGCCTCAACAGTTAAAACAATTCCCTCTACAGGAGATCTAATAGTGAGATTTTTTAGATTCTGTTCTAAAATATATCCCTCTTGCTCAAGCTTAACAACCTCCCACTTTTGCTCTTCGGTAAGATCTCTCTTGGACACTTTATCCAATGTGTTTTGCAAAGCTTTGTATTCTAAGGATTGAGTAGCATCGCTCAGATGAGCGAGCTCATCTCCTCGCTGAACCGCGTCCCCTTCGCGAGTCTTAATTTCACTCACAAATCCTCCCACCTTGCTCTGTACAACTACAATTGAGTCGGGATTAAACAAGATCCCTCGTCCATCTGCTGTCACGGGAATTTGACCCACAAATGACCACACTAAAATTAGAAAAATTAAGACAACAGCGGCAAGCAATGCAATCCATCCAGGCGAGCGAATAATGACAAGTAGCTTATCAATTTGTTCAGGTGATGAGAGTCGCTCAATTGAGGCCTTTCTAAAGAGGTTTTTCATGCACAATCTCTAAAATCTAAAAATCAGACCGTAGCAAAAAAAAATATAATTTACATTTTTTTTCCGGTAGACTAAAAAAATAACCTGGAGGATGTCAAAACAGGAAAAAGCTCGAATTATTCAACACAGCCTTGAAATTCCTTTGAGGTCGTGCTATCTTCTTTTCTATATTTAATAGAGGTGATGAAGATGTTAAAAATCGATCTTAAAGGGAAAAGAGCATTTGTTGCTGGTATTGGAGATGATCAGGGGTTTGGATGGGCGATAGCCAAAGCTTTAGCTGAAGCTGGAGCTGAGGTGCTTGTAGGGACTTGGACTCCTATCCTGAAGATTTTCAAAAATTCCCTCGAAGCTGGAAAATTTGATGCAGCGCGTAAGCTCAGCGACGGCTCTTTGCTTGAATTTGCCAAAATCTACCCCCTAGATGCTCTTTATGACTCACAAGAAGACGTCCCTCAAGAAATTAAAGAGAATAAGCGATACAAAGACGTTCAAGGATATACAGTTTCTGAGGTTGCCGAACTTGTAAAACAAGACTTTGGCAGCATTGATATTCTTGTCCATTCACTTGCCAATGGTCCCGAGGTTAAAAAACCTCTACTTGAAACCTCCCGCGCCGGTTACCTATCTGCGATTAGCTCTTCCGCTTATTCCTTTATCAGCCTGCTTGCGCATTTTGGCCCTATCATGCCAAAAAACAGTGCTACACTCTCTTTAACCTACATGGCTTCAGAAAGAGCTGTTCCAGGCTATGGAGGGGGAATGAGCTCCGCTAAAGCTGCTTTAGAAAGCGATACACGCACACTCGCTTTTGAAGTGGGACGCAAATGGGGCATCCGCGTCAATACGATCTCAGCTGGAGCTTTAGGAAGCCGCGCTGCCAAAGCCATTGGCTTTATCGATCGAATGATCGAATACGCCCTAGAAGGAGCTCCTTTGCAAGAGCCCTTATTGGCTAAAGAAGTGGGGCAATCAGCAGCTTTTTTACTCTCGGATCTAGCCTCTGCAATCACCGGAACAACGCTTTATGTAGATAAGGGAATGCACGCCATGGGAGTAGGCCCCGAGATGCTCCGCACCGAATAGCGATGCGGCAGTATTTTACACAACATCTAAGCCACCTGCTTCCCAACAGACCACCCCTTTTACTCGCCCTCTCAGGAGGGCCTGACTCAATCGCTCTATTCCATCTACTTTTGAAGGAAAACTACCCCTTTGAGGTGGCACATGTGGATCACGCATGGAGAGAGGAGAGTCAAACAGAAGCGACTCATCTTGCAAACCTTTGTCAAAATCTCCAAATTCCCTTTCACCTAAAAAAACTCAAGCCCCCCGAAAAAAATAATCTAGAAGACACAGCCCGGCGCCATCGCCTCGCTTTTTTTTTACAAACGTGCAAAACACAAAACCTTCAAGGCGTCCTCCTAGGGCACCACGCAGATGATCAGGCCGAAACAGTACTCAAAAGGCTTTTTGAAGGAGCAAGCCTCCCCAAGCTAAAAGGACTTGTTTCTAAAAATATAGTGGATGGACTCACCCTGTACAGACCTCTGCTAAAATGCACCAAAAAACAGATTCTTAACTGGCTTCATGACAACAAAATTGAATACTTTGAAGATCACACAAATGCAGACACCCGCTTTTTAAGAACACGGTTGCGCCATCAATTACTCCCCACCCTTGCGGAGCAATTTGGCAAACAAATCTCTCCCAATTTGTGCCGTCTGGGCGAAACAGCTGCAGAATTCGGAGATTTTTTAGAGACTATACTGATTCCCTACAGAGAGCGAATCAAAACGACAGACCGCACAGTTTCTTTAGACTTTAATGAGTGTATCCCTGAGACACCGTTTCTTTGGAAGGCTGTAATCCGCGATATTTTTGAGCAGCAAAAGATCACTCTTCCCCAAACGGTGCTTAAAACCATTTTATTTCATCTACAAAAAAAGAGTTGCAACACAACTCTTTGTCTGGGAAATCATAAAATATGCATTCATCGCGGCTCTTTCTCTATTTCAGCATAGCTAAGAGATCATCTCAAATGTTTATTTTTTCTTGGCGTCTTTGCTCCTCAATCGCTTTCTACAATCCAATCCCTCCGGAAATCTCGATATTTTGACCTGTCACATAATCTGTTTTTGAATCAAAAAAAAGTGCAATAAGCTGAGCTACTTCATCTAGAGTCGCTGTTCGCTTTAAAGGGAGTTTTTCTGGATGTTCAAACTCTATAGAATTTTCCATAAAACCGGGAGAAACCATATTTATACGGATCGAATCTGCCAACTGCTTAGCTAGAGAAACGGTATAAAATAAGAGGGCAGATTTAGTGGTCGCATACGCCGCTGAATCGCTTATTCCTTTTTTAAGCCCTGCAACGCCCACATTGACAATGCTTGCTCTTTGTTCAATCAATGTAGGGAGGAGAGCTTGGATCAAAAACACGGGAGCGAAAAAGTTGGCGTTAAAGAGCTTTTCCCAAGCGTTTGGAGAAGTTTTAGCGAGGGGTTCAATAAAATATTCCCCCACATTGTTCACAACACCCTTGATCTGAGAGAAGTCAGCTAACACATTCAGAATAAATGCTTTAATACCCTCTTTAGAACCAAAATCTCCTTGCACTATAGCTGCTTGTACCCCGCATTTTTTACAAGCTTGCGCGAGTTCTTCTGCCTGCTTTTTACTCGTCCTATAATGGATCAAAACATCATGTCCAGCTTGCGCAAGAACCTGTACTACTCGAGCGCCTAAGCCTCTAGCAGCCCCCGTAACAAGAATCACTTAGAAAGCTCCAGCTCAACAACGGCCGCTGCAGCCAGTGGCACTGCCTTTTTCTTTTTTACTCGCACCTTCACATGTTGCGGAGAAAAGGCATCCATTAAAGCGTGTACAGCTTCGTAGGCAAAGGTTTCAAGTAGATGGTATCTTCTTTTTTTAGCAAGTTCTGCGCAGGTGAGCGCAACAGCGCTGTAATCAATTGTATCTACAATAGAGTCTGTTTGTGCACACTCCAAAAAATTGAGCCGCATTTCTATGTCCATCGTGATTTCTTGCTCCTCTTCTCGCTCGTAGGCGTGAGAGCCGATCACGCAGTGAATCTTATACTCTTCTATTTTGATTGTACCTTCCATATCGCTTGCTCTAATCCTTCTATAATGCCCATTTCATCTGCGTGAGGAGCCACAATGTCTGCCATCTGACGCAATTTATCTGGAGCGTTTTGCATCACCACTTTTACCGTACTATTTTTTAACATTTCCTCATCATTATAGTCATCTCCCGCTCCTATAATGGGAGGATTGTCATAAAAAGCTGCAAACTCATTGAGAATCTTGCCTTTTGAGGCTTGCGGAGCATTGACATGCGCTAGATGGTAGCCAGGACGAAAAGGATCTCGAATCACAACGATATTTAATGGAGCGACTGTTTGAATTTGAGATTTGAGAATTTGAGCCTCTTTTCGCAGAGCAAAGTATTTACCCACTGCAAAATCTTGAAGCGGAAGTTCTTTAAAAGAGTCAATCGCTTTCCACTTTTCAGGAGAGAGCTGGATGCGAAAATCTAAATACTCCAATTCCTCCTCGCTAAAATCACTCGGCTTATAATAACAAATATCTCCATTCTCTTTTCCTGACTCAACTAAAATCCCTCCTTCTGTTTTTTTAAAAAAAAAGTCAATTTTTTCAAGAATATCAATAGAGAGGTAGTGTTTTTTTAGACATTTTTGTTCTGGCATATCATAAAGAGCTGCCCCATTTTGAGTGGAAAAATAAAATTCTTGCTCAATATGAGAGAGGATAGGGCGCGCAAAAGAATAGGTGCGCCCTGTAATAAAGATTAACTTCCAACCATCTATAATTAAACTGGTTAAATAATCTTTAACCGCTTTTTCAACCGTGTGTTTCTCAACGGTGATTGTTCCGTCGATATCGAGCGCGATAATTCCTTTTAATCCAGCCATACACTATGATGCGGTCCAAAACAACAAGAGGTTTTGGATGCGCAAAATTTTATTTTTACTTTTTTTTACGACCGCTTCTGTTTTTGCCGATGAAACAAGCCAGGAGTTATTTAATGGTGTCCAAGAAGGGCAAAGTTATAACTTTATGGGCGAGTTTGTCAACATGCTTTTGACACTTGGCTTTATCATGGTGATGATCTTTGCAACGGTGTTTTTCTTAAAAAAATATATGCGCTCAAGAGTTCAAACCCTCAACAAGTCTAATGGCATAAAAATTTTAGAGCGCAGACCTCTGAACAACAAGTCTTCGTTGTATCTTGTGGATATTTTAGGCAAAGGGGTCGTAATCTCTGAGTCTCAAGCAGGTATTCATGTCATCACTGAATTTTCAGAAGATGTGCACATTGACCAATTGCTCGATCAGCTCCAAGGTGATCAAAATTCTCGGGTTTCTTTCAGTGAATCATTTACAAAAAAAATGAGAAAGTTAACATCAAGAAATGCTTGATCATTTACCCGTTGTGGGAACAGCTGTTCTCATTGCGTTAATTCCCTTTGTGTTGGTCTTAATGACCTCTTTTACACGCATCTCCATTGTACTCACTTTTTTAAGACAAGCTTTAAGCACCACCGTTCCCTCAACGCAGATCATTATCGGTCTCTCTTTAATCTTAACAGCCTACATCATGCACCCTGTAATTACAGAGATCTACGAAGATTCAATTAGTCCCTACTTAAAATCAGAAGAAAAAAAGCCCGAAACATTAGTTGCAAAATCGTGGCCCCCTCTACGCAACTTTATGCTCTATCAAACCCGCGAAAAGGATTTAGAACTTTTTTTGGACATGGGCAAGGTGGAGCTCAAAGAAAATGCGGATATCTCAGAAATTCCGTGGTATTGTGTGATTCCTGCCTTCGTGCTCTCAGAACTACGCACAGCATTTATGCTCGGCTTTTTGTTATTTCTTCCCTTTCTTGTGATCGATATGGTGGTCACCTCTCTTTTAATGTCGATGGGAATGGTTTTGCTCCCTCCTGTAATGATCTCATTCCCATTTAAAATCTTACTGTTTGTGGTAGTCGATGGATGGCGGCTTGTTGTGCAACAGATGGTGCAGGGGTATCAATAGTGACAGCAGAACACATCACACATCTCATCCGTCAAATGCTCTATACAGCACTTGAAATTGGAGCTCCTTTTTTGATTCTAGCAATGGTTGTGGGACTTTTGATCTCATTGATTCAATCGATGACACAAATTCAGGAGATGACCCTCGCTTTTGTGCCCAAAATGTTGATTGTGGGGCTCGCGCTTGCAATTTTTTTTCCGTGGATGATTAAGATTTTGACTAAGTTCACAAACAATATCCTTGTATATCAGTGGGAAAAAGTAACAAACCTCGTTCACTATGTCCAATGAGTTCAGCCTATTTTTCCTGCTATTTGCGCGCATCAGCGGCTTTTTTTTAATCTCTCCTCTTTTTTCGCACAAATTTGTGCCTGTGACAGTTCGACTAGGCTTAGCTCTTGTAAGCAGTTTATTACTCACCCCTCCTCTCTCTTTTCAATTCCATTTTACTATAGATCTTCCTCTGCTTTTTGCTTTGCAGATAGGGAAAGAAATCGCTATTGGGTATCTTTTGGGATTTCTATTCTCTTTGATTATAGAAGCGGGAGCTTTTGCAGGACAATTGGTGGGCACGCTGATGGGATTTTCAGCCACAGAGCTTTTAGACCCTTTAGCAACAGAGCAGCACCCTCTACTTGCACGCACTTTTTCAATTATTTTGCTCACTCTTTTTTTGGCTCTTGATTTACATCACCCTCTTCTACGCCTTTTATTTGAAAGCTTTGAGCTCCTCCCCGTAGGTGATTTTCCCTTTAATCATCAAATTGTAATTCGCATTGTAGAGGCGACAACGCGGATGTTTCATATCGCGCTTGAGTTTGCTGCCTTTCCTCTGCTCATGCTCCTCTCCCTCATTGCTGTTTTTGCTCTTCTCTCCCGCTTTTTTCCCATATTTTGGGTGGGATTCCCTATACAGCTGCTTGTGGGCTTAACAGCGCTCGCCCTAAGCGTGGGGTACTTCGCTCCCATACTCGAGCGAGCGTTTTATCAATTTTGGGAGCTGGGAAGAAATTTATTTTTTCAGTTGTGACTATCTAACCCTTAGGATATCCTTTGAATTTATATGTCACACTAGAGGTTATTAATTGAAAAAGTTT
>JAJACO010000032.1 GCA_022601475.1 Chlamydiales bacterium | reverse complement strand
TTTTGGAGAACCTCCTTCTAGAGATTCAAGAGGATTAGAGTTTGCCATTCAAGCGCTGCTCTATCAGAGAGGAGTGGTTTATTTTCGAGTACATGAAGAGGGTTTTAGCCTGCCCGACTATATGCGAGGGCTCAACTCTTTAGAAAATAAAGACCTCTTTCCCACAATCTCAGCGATTGGGCTACCGGGTGTTGGGGATGGGGAGATTATTGAAGCAACAAGCCCAATCTGCTATCTCCACAAAAGCTTTTTAATTTTTAGTGAGGGAGATCTCTACGACTATTTGACGCACACTTAAGTCTCGCTCAATGCGCAACGGCGAAATACTCTTCTAAACCCTCTTGCGAGGTCTTCATAGATTTACTGCCATGTTGCCAATTAGCTGGGCACACCTCTCCATTTTTCTCAAAAAAAGCAAGTGCATCCACCATGCGAAGCGCCTCATCAATAGAGCGTCCCAAGGGGAGATCATTGACAACTTGATGCCGTACAATTCCCTCTTTATCGATCAAAAATAAGCCGCGATAAGCAATCCCCTCACCCTCTACAAGCACATCGTAATCACGCGCTACTTGCTTATTGAGATCGGAGAGAAGAGGGTATCGGATCCCCTCAATTCCCCCTTTTGCACGAGGAGTATTGATCCACGCCATGTGAGAAAAGTGGCTATCGATTGAGCAGCCCACAACTTGGGTGTCTCTTTTTTCAAACTCTTCTAGTTTTTCTTGAAAAGCATGTAGCTCAGTTGGGCATACAAATGTGAAATCAAGCGGATAGAAAAATAAAACAACGTATTTACCGCGTAAGGAAGCTAAAGAAAAATTATCGCGGATGCTCCCATCCACAACAGCTTTAAGATTAAACTCTGGAGCTTTTTTACCAACTAATATACCCATCACATACCTCGTAAAAAAATAAAATGCACTGGAGAGGATTCGAACCTCTGACCGCCCGGTTCGTAGCCGGGTACTCTATCCAGCTGAGCTACCAGTGCAAAGAAGAGGCCCCAAGTATATCTGAAGCGCTTGTATGCTTCAAGCACAACTTGGGTTCTAAAAAATATTTTGTTATATACAAGCTTATGGACTCAAAAAAAACCGACCATCTCCCAAAGGGAGGAGCCTTCATCTTTGTTGCCGCCACTGCTTATGCTTGTATGGGAATGCTTGTAAAAAGAGGCAAAGCCCTCCCGGATGAACAACTTGTTTTTGCACGCAACTTCATTTGTTTACTCATCTTACTTCCTTGGCTATTTATTCCACGTCCCAAATCACTAAAAACCAAAAAGCCCTATACACATCTTGCACGCGCTCTATTTGGCCTTCTCAATATGTATCTATTTTTTTATTCTCTTCGCTATATTCTACTTGTGGATGCGATGCTCTTAAACAACACCATGCCCCTTTTTGTTCCCCTCGTTCTTTGGGTGTGGAAAAAAGAGAAAATCCCCCTCACACTTGTTCCTGGATTAGTTATCGGATTTGTAGGAGTCATTTTGATATTGCGACCCGGATTGGAAATTTTTAATCCAGCCGCCCTTTTGGCTCTCGCCTCGGGCTTGAGCATGTCTATTAGTATGGCAAATGTGCGCGAACTTGGAAAATTTGATCCTATTTACCGTATTCTTTTTTATTATTTTGCCATTTCTTCCTTTATTAGCGTCGTTCCTTTGGTTTGGGCTTGGGAAAATCCCTCCCTCTCATTATGGTTAATTTTAATCGGTGTAGGAGTGTTTGCAGCCATTTACCAATTTTTTCTTACGGCAGGTTATTACTACGCTCCGGCTTCTAAAATCAGCCCTATTATTTATTTTGCGGTGATTTTATCCGGTTTTTTTGACTGGTATTTTTGGGGACAGATTCCCTCAACACTTTCGTATATCGGAGTGGTCCTTGTTATAATCGGTGCAATTTGGTGCGTTAAAACACAGAGGAAAGCATGAATATTGTCATAGTAGGAGCGGGTGGTATAGGTTTGCATTTAGCCACGCTTTTTTCTCAGCTCGATTATGGAATTGTGTTGATCGATTCTGATGTCCATACGCTGGAAAGAGCTGCAAGAGAGCTCGATGTGGTCACTAAATTGGGAACAGCTACCGACTGGGAGCTGCTCGAAGATCTGATGGAATTTTCTCCTGATCTACTCATTGCCTTGACCAATCACGACGAAACCAACTTAGCCGCCTGCACCATTGCCAAAAACCTCGGATATCCCCAAACCATTGCACGAGTCCGCAGCAACAGCTATTTTAAACAAGAAAGACTCAGTTTTGAGCGTCTTTTTTGTGTAGACTATCTGATCGGTCCAGAAAAACTCACAGCAGATGCACTCGCGAGCATGATTTTAATTCCCGGTTCAATTGCAACCGAGAATTTTGCACATGGAGCAATCCAAATGCGCTCTGTCAAAGTGCCTGATAAATGGAAAAAAAATAGCATTCCCCTTGTCAAACGCGCTGAGCTCGAACTACCTGAACAGCTCATGGTAGGCTTGATCTATCGCACATCCACACAAGAGGTGAAGGGAAAGAAAATTTCTCAACATCCCAAGCTCATCTTTCCACACGGAACAGACGCTCTGCTTCCCGGAGATGAAGTCACTTTTGTTGGAAAAACACACGCTATCAAAGAACTGCACAAATTCTTTGGCACACCTGTTAAACTTCCAAAATCTGTGATGATTATTGGAGGCTCTTTAGTGGGCATCCACCTTGCACAAATTTTGCAAGAGAGTAATATTCGCATACGCATTCTTGAAAAGGACTTTAAAAAATGCAAGCTACTCTCAGAAACACTCCCCAATACAACCGTGATCCACCGGAGCGGAACCGACTACAAGTTTTTACAATCTGAAAAAGTGGAAGAGGTTGATGTTTTTGTTAGCTGTACGCGCAATGATGAGGTGAATTTTCTGGCAGGCACCATCGCTAAACAATTGGGATGTGAGCAAGTGCTCATCTCGTTATCCGATACCAATTACCTCCCTCTTCTTGATGATTTAGGCATCACACATGCAGCCTCTCCGCTCATTAATGCTGCTAATCGCATTCTCTCTATAGCGCGCGAAAAAACCATTGCTACAATGGTTTCGATGTATAATAACCAAGCAGAAATGATGGAGGTGCACGTTTCATCCCAATCAAAAATCGCAGGCATTCCCATCCGTCAACTCGGTCCACAACTCCCACGCGACTTTCTTATTTTGATGATTCAGAGCAGAGGTAGAACCTTTATTGCCGATGGAAACCGTGTGCTCTCCCCCGGAGATACAGTTGTCGTGATTTGTAGTCCGACGCACATTAACGAAATTAAAAAGCTATTTTAACATGCTATATAAGGATATCTGCCGCACACTTGCTTTTTATATGTGGATTTTGCTTCTCCCCTTAAGCATCCCACTAGGAATTGCCATCTACACAGACTGGATCGCCTCTCCACTCGATTTTCCACAACCACACACAGCGCCCGCCTTCTTGCTATCCATGCTCATGACAGCATTACTTGGCCTGCTCTTCTACCTAATCGGACGCAAAAGCACAGGGCATCTCTACAGACGAGAGGCGCTTCTCTTAGTGATCATCGTGTATTTACTGACACCCATCTCCGGTGGACTTCCCTTCTTATTTAGTAAAACTCTCACCGATCCTCTCGACTGTTATTTTGAAGCGATATCAGGGCTTACAACAACAGGGGCAACAATTATTTTTCCCAAAAAATACGATGCCAAAACAGGTCAGGAAGTGCCCTACACAAAAAAAATTCAGGTAGGAGGAGCGGTTGATTATAGCTTTTATGGAAATATAACACCCATTCTCGACCCAAAAACAGACCAAAAACTCGAAGGGTTAGAAGCGATTGGCTACTCGCTGCGCTTTTGGCGAAGTTTTATGCAATGGATGGGAGGAGGTGGTATCATTGTCCTATTTGTCGCTATTTTACCCGCGCTTGGAGTGGGGGGCAAAATCCTCTTTCAAACAGAGGTGACAGGGCCGAGCAAAGAATCTATGCTCCCTCGCATCAAGGAGACCGCAAGCCAGCTTTGGAAAATCTATCTTGCACTCACCGTTGCTGAAATCATCCTTTTACTTGTCACAAACCACGCCATGCCCGTCTTTGATGCCATTACCATCTCTTTTTCTACCATTTCTACCGGCGGCTTCACTCCCCGCAGTGGAGGCATTGGACATTATCACGACATAGGGACAAATCTTGTGGTGATCGTCTTTATGATCCTTGGAAGTATCAGTTTTTCTCTCTATTTTTTCTGTATGCGAGGCAAATTTAGGCGGCTCAACGACTCGGAACTCAAAACCTTTCTAATGATTATCTTTTTTGCCTGCCTCATCGCAGCCTGGCAACTCACAGGACACGTTCAAAGCCTTTTAGACACTGTAGATCCTGGCAATAAATTTAATTTAGCCGAAGCGCTCATGTTTGGCTCCTTTCAAGTGATTTCTACACAAACCTCAACTGGATTTTCAATTGCTAACTACGATATTTGGCCTTTTTCCATCCAAGTACTGCTCTTAATTTTGATGTATATTGGAGGGATGGCGGGTTCCACTGCAGGAGGGATAAAAATTGTGCGCTACCAAACATTTTTTAAGATCATGCTCAATAAAATTGAGTCTATTTATAGACCGGACATTGTGCGCTCACACCGTATAGGGACAACAGTGATCGATAACCGTACAGCCACAACCGTGCTCTGCTTTTTTATGATTGTGGCTGCTTTATCCATTCTTGGAACTTTTCTGCTTGTTCTCGATGGCATAGATCCAGAAACAAGCCTTAGCACCATCTCCTGCATGGCTAATAATGTGGGTATTGCCTTTCGCATGGGAGGCCCTACTGAGAGCTTTGCCTTTCTTTCTCCTTTTGGAAAAATCATCTCCTGCATCTGGATGATCGCAGGACGTCTTGAGTATTACGCGCTTCTCATCGCCTTTGTGCCCGCTTTCTGGAGAACTTCCTACTAACCTGAACTTTGGGTTTTAGCTTTTGGAAGTAAGATGTTTATCAACTTGAATCTCAAATTAACAGGATCCGCCTGACGGCGGGCAGAATAGGCAGAATCAAATGATTTTTTAATCTCAAGCCTTGTTCGACAAAGTGC
>JAJACO010000031.1 GCA_022601475.1 Chlamydiales bacterium | reverse complement strand
CTCAAGCAACTGAAGGGTAAAATGACGATTTTAATGGTCACCCATGATCTAGATAGCGCGGTAGAATATGTAGATACACTTTTTTGTGTTCAACGCTCCCTCACAGAAATGTCTCCCAAAAAGGTGTGTGAGCATTTTGCTCTGGGGTTATATCACTCTCCCCTTAAAAAGGAATCTCCATGAACTTTATAGATGCCCTATTCTCCTCTCCTATTCTACAAATGGCCGTTTTGGCTGCTATTGGCGCCTCATTTGCGAGTGGAATTATTGGCTCTTATGTAGTTGTTAAAAGAATCGTGTCTATTAGCGGAAGCATTGCGCACTCTGTTTTAGGCGGTCTTGGGGCAGCGCTGTGGTTGCAAAGAACGTATAACCTCGAATGGCTTCACCCCATCTATGGGGCTCTTGTTGCTGCTATTTTATCTGCTTTAATTATTGGTTGTGTGCACTTGTACTATCGAGAAAGAGAGGATGCAATTATTGCCATGATTTGGTCTGTGGGCATGGCTGTGGGGGTGATCTTTGTCTCGCAAATTCCCGGATTTAATGTAGAATTAATGAATTTTCTTTTGGGTAATGTTTTGTGGGTGAGCGCTTGGGACTTGGGGATTTTAGCAATTTTAGACGTGATCATCCTTGTCACTGTCGCCATCTGCCACAAAAGATTTTTGGCAATTTGCTTTGATGAAAAACAAGCTCAACTACAAGGCTTACACGTAGGAGCTCTCTATCTTTTACTCCTTGTGCTCATCGCTCTCACTGTCGTTTTACTCATTCATATTGTGGGAATCATTTTGGTTTTGAGCATGCTCGCTCTTCCTGCCTCTATTGCCGGGAGCTTTACATATCGATTGTCTCGCATGATGGTTATAGCGGTCTTTCTTAATATCGCTTTCTCATTAGGGGGAATTGCGATCTCTTTTCGCATGGATTGGCCGGCTGGGCCAACAATTGCACTCTTTTCAGGCCTTATCTATCTCTTGAGCTTGAAGTTTAAAAAACCTCACTTAAACTATTCGTAGCTTGCTGAGTCTTTAACAGCTCGCGCTTCAAAAAAGTAATCACCTTTTCAAGACCTTCTCCAGTAAGAGCAGATGTCTCAAACATTGGAGAGGCTGGATGCATTTCTCGAAAATTTTTAACAATCTCCGATGAGCCTTCTACATCTGTTTTATTGAGTAAGATAGCATACGGCTTCTCTAAGAGCTCTGAGTTGTACAAGGCGAGTTCTCGACGGAGCACAGAAAAATCTTCAACAGGATCTCTTCCCTCAAAACCGGACGCATCTAATACAAATAGCAAAACATGTGTGCGTTCAATGTGACGCAAAAATTTATGTCCCAAACCTCTATTCCGATGAGCTCCTTCGATAATACCTGGGATATCGGCAATCAAAAGACGCTCTGCAGATCCTTTTTCCATCACATACCCTAAGTTGGGACGCAATGTTGTAAATGGATAAGGCGCAATTTTTACAGGAACAGAAGATACAGATGCGATAAAGGTGGATTTACCCGCATTTGGAAAACCAACAAGGCCCACATCTGCAATCAGCTTAAGCTCTAGCTCTATTTGTGTAGTTTTGCCAATTCTTCCTGGGGTGCAAGTATTAGGAGCTCGGTTGGTAGGGCTCTTGAAGTGCGTATTACCAAATCCCCCTCGCCCTCCTTCACAAATTTCAATGCGCGTCGCTTTATCTGTGATATCATAGAGAATTTCGCCGGTTATCTTATCTTTGACAAGCGTTCCACATGGAACTTTGATAACAAGCTCTTTTCCATTGCGTCCCCGTCTGTTATTCGAACCGCCGGAGACACCATTTTCAGCTTTTAAAATACGTTTATGACGATAAGCTTCTAAAGAATAGGTGCGGTTATCAGCCTCTATAATAATAGAGCCCCCTTTTCCACCATTTCCACCATAAGGACCTCCTTTAGGAAGGTACTTTTCACGACGCCAGGCAACAACTCCGTTGCCTCCTTTTCCCGCATGCAATTCTATAACTACTTTATCAACAAACATTATAACACAAAAATTTTTTTATAAAAAAACCCAATGAGTTTTAAGGCTCATTGGGATCACTTTTCAGATTCAGAAGCTGTTTTTTTTAAACAGGCTGAATAGGCTGGATGGAGATGTAGGTTTTATTCGTTTTGCGGAAACTGACAATTCCATCTACAAGAGAAAAAAGTGTATCATCTTTTCCTCGTTTGACGTTTGCAGCTGGATGCCATTTAGTGCCGCGTTGGCGTATCAAAATGCTTCCTGCTTTCACAAATTGTCCAGAACCGACCTTTACTCCAAGCCGTTGAGCTGCTGAATCTCTTCCATTTCGTGAAGATCCCTGACCTTTTTTATGAGACATGCTTAAACCCCAGTAATTTTAACGCGTGTATAATTTTGGCGGTGTCCAACTTTTCGTCGGTAGTTTTTGCGCTTTTTGTACTTGTAGGCAATCACTTTAGGACCACGTACTTGATCAATCACTTCGCCAATAACAGTCGCTCCAGCAATAGTGGGCGCCCCAACTTGTGCTTGGTTTGCATCGCTTAAGAAAAGAACCTCTGAAAATTCAATTTTTGAGTTCTTTTCACCTTCTAGAAGCTCTACATCAATCACGTCTCCTGCAGAAACCCGGTATTGCTTGCTTCCTGTTTTAATAATTGCGTATTTATCCATTTTCTTCTTTCCACGATCTCTATAAATATATCAAGGTTCACGACTATACCCCAGAGAGAGGATGGACGTCAATGAAAAACTGCGCTAGAGTAAAAGAATGCCCACAATTTATCTACAGACCCCACTCCCTGGAGCGCAATATGCGGCGCTTAAAAAAGAGTTCCCTCTCTATAAATGGGTTTCAGAATGCAAAACAGATGCTGACTTTGCTGATATCGAAGTTTTCTTTGGCAATAAGCTAGGAGAAAAAGAATTAAATCTGGCCGAAAAATTAAAATGGGTTCACTCAACCGAAGCGCAAATTCATGATTTTTGCACACACGAAATTCACAAAAAAAATATTTTATTCTCTCTGACAAAAGGAGAAAATGTTCCCCAAATGGCAGAATTTGTCATTGGGTCCATGCTCGCTTTTGCCAAGCAATTTTTTCACTGGCCTCAAGCTCCTCACGAACCGACTGAATTTTGGCAATGGCCGTTGCGCGACACCATGTGGACATTACACAAAAAAACCTTGCTTCAGATTGGACTTGGAAACGTGGGGACTGAAATTGTCAAAATGGCCAATAGCTTAGGAATGAAAAGCTGGGGGCTAAGAAAAGAGCGCTCTTTTCACCCCTATTGCAAAAAAACATTTTCAGCTTCAGCACTTCACTCCCTACTTCCTGCTGCAGATGTTGTGGTTTTGGCGCTTCCAAAAATGCACAAAAAAGAAATTTTATTTAAAAAAGAGGAGTTTGAGCTGATGAAGCCGGATTCGATCTTTATCGTGATTGGATCGGGTGATTTTGTAGATGAAAAGGCGCTGGCTGAGGTGGGCAAACAGGGTAAGTTTCGCGGTGTTCTGCTCGATGCATACTCTCGTCCCCCTCCGGCCAAAAACTCTCCTTTACGAAACATTCCGAACGTCATTCTCACCCCCTCTGTTGCGAGCTTTCCGGAGGCTGCGGAGAGACTCGCTTTTCCACTTTTTCGACACAATTTGCGAATGTTTGTGCGTGGAAAAACCCAAGAGATGAAAAACCTTGTTAGCGACGAATAAAAAAGACATTTTGAGATCGTTGCATAACTCAAGCCTGCGTCCGTTTTGGGGTCCTTTAGCCCCATTTGAGAGATCTCTCTCTCGCTGTACCAATCAGGGCAAAGGGGGCAAATCAGCTCATGATCCAGACGCTTCGTGGACCAAAAAATATGACAAAAGCTACTTTGGTTACAAATGGAATCCTATTTAAGCAAGCAAAGAAACTGCCGGTCTATAGGATGTTGAATCGAAATCTGAGTCGAATACGCTGTGGTGTAGAAAGAGTATTTGGCGTGCTGAAACGAAGCTATGGCTATAGACGGGTACGTTATAGAAGTTTAGCCAAAAATACTTTG
>JAJACO010000030.1 GCA_022601475.1 Chlamydiales bacterium | reverse complement strand
TACCAGGCTTGAGTTGTTCAATGGTCTCACTATAAGTATCTATGACTGTATCGCCGTCAAGATTGCTACCCAATACTGGGTTATTTAAAGCTCTTGCATAGGAAAAGATCAAATATGGACGAAGGCATTTCACTTTTCTGTGCTATACATAAAAAGTTTAAAAAGAATATTTTAACATCAGAATAGGATAATATTCTTCTTTTTGCCCAATTTTATCTGCATAAGCACAATAGAGCTGCTCATTATAATACTTAGCTGCATACCCAGCTCCCGTAATCCCTCCAAAATACCACCCACCCTCAAGACTTGCTGTAAAAGCGCCTGCAGCAGGATGTCCATGAATAAAAAAAGAAGTGGCTGCTGCAATAAAAAGTCCATTGATCAAAAAAGCTGTCACAGCTGTATTTCTTAGACCCACATACCAATAGCCAGCTCCTGGGAGCAGGGCATTCAGCCACTCTGCTTTCCGAATGGACTTGGCCCCTCTCTGGTAGCCATAAAGAATATTTTCTAAGTACGCTTTATCTGGGCACTGTTGGCTATAACAATGGAGCTGATTTAGATCGGCCTGTTTGACCATGGAGAGAAGTTGGAGTTTTCTACAAATAGAGGGGTCTTGTTGATCAATGAGGTTTAAAATATGTTCTGCATACTGAGTTCTACCTAAATTTTCATAACTCTCATATAGGATAAGCAGTAAATCATCAAAAGCGGGAAAGGTGGCATCTGCATTCACAAGCCCTGTTGACTCAACTGTGTAGACAACCTCAACATATTTTTCCCCTAAAAAGTAGGCAAGTGCAATCGCATATTCAATTTCTAAACAGCGAGCGATTTGGTCTGAAGGGAGTAAGCATAAAGCGCGCTTAAAGCCTGTAATTGCGCGATAGAGATCAAAATCCTCGGCAAAACTCAAAGCGATGAGATATTCTTTTCCCCAGTCTGTGCATCTCTCATCACAAGAGAGCGCAGAAAAGGGGGTGAGTGAAAAGTCTTCTGGCAAATATAGAAAGACTCTTTTTTCTCTTTGAATTTTTTTGGGGTGAGGAGGAGCGTGAACGGTGGGTTCTATTTGA
Source organism: Chlamydiales bacterium (assembly GCA_022601475.1). Taxonomy (GTDB): domain Bacteria; phylum Chlamydiota; class Chlamydiia; order Chlamydiales; family JAAKFR01; genus JAJACO01. The sequence continues at coordinate 12,777 of JAJACO010000030.1, read as the reverse complement.
GTGGGAACTCGGCTACATGCACTTGTAAAAGCGATGAGCGTGAGCAAAAGAAAAAAGCGTTGAATCATATGCCTCATTGTCTAAGAACAGAAAATTTCTGGAAAGAGATTTGTTGTGCTACATTTTAGTTAATCAGCACAACACTCTGGGGGAAGAATGATGTATTCCTCATAACAACACGAAGGATCAAAGGCTGGGTATGTTTCACATTCAGGAGCCTGCTCCACCTGACAGTCAAGGATAGAACACGGATCTGTCTCCCAATTATACTCGTACCCCTCTTGGTTTGTAAAATCAAGTCCCTCTTGGATCGATGTGATCACACGGGGGCGCACAAAAAAGATCAGATTGCGCTTTGAACGTTGCTCGATTGTTCGACTAAAAGTGGGTCCTATAAGAGGAAGTGTGCCCAAGCACGGAATGCCTGAGCGGATATAATCACAACGATCACGCACATGCCCACTCATCACCAAAAATGTTCCGTCAGGAACATGCACACGTGTTGTCACAAGTCTTTTATCTGTTGTGGGGGTTAAATTACCAATCAATGTAGCGAGTTCTGCAACAGATTGGACGATATCTAATGTGACAATATTATTAGGTGCAATTGTGGGCGTGACCCGAAGCTCCACTCCAATATCTTCGTATTGAAGATTTTGGGTGACAGATCCTGTCTGCTGAACAACTGTACTGGTTGTTTGATAGGGGATATTTTGGCCCACAAAAAAGGTGGCTGGCTGGTTATCTTCAACCATCACACGGGGGTTTAATACAACTTTTGTTTCTTGTTCCTCATCAAGAGCTGTGACTAACGCTCCTAATGTCAAAAAGGACTGCCCATTATGCCGCAAAATATTCCCAATGATTCCAAAACCAAAGGAGGAGGTGAAGTTGGAGGTGATTTGTCCATTTAACTCACTCGGTGTAGGCAGTGGCACATCACGTCCCGCATTAGGAATGGCTGGAGGATTCGCTGCTGGGTTCGCCGCTACTCGACGTGCTCCCGGGCTAGTATTGGCTGTACCCTGAAGATTAGGAGGAGGGTCGCTCAAAAGACCCGAGGCGTAGGCGAGTTTATCTTGTTCATCCCCAAGCGCAATCCACTGCACACCAAAATCAAGGGAATTTGTGAGCGTTGTATCGATAATTAACACCTCAACATACACTTGCTTAGGTGGCTGATCAAGATCATCAAGCAACTCAACAACTTTTTTAATCACAGCTTCGGTCCCTGTCACAATAATTGAGTTATTGACCTGAATCCACTGGATTGCATTGATTGTGTTTACAAATTCTTCGTTTGCAACGCCTGTATTGAGTAGATTATCTCCAATCTCTTGCATTGCCATCGCAATTTCATGTCCATCCTGGTATTTGAGTTTGTACATATACAACTGATTTTGCCTTACATCAGCCGAAGCGATCAGCGGAATGGGCTGGGTGATATCTGTAATCTCGGGGACATCTAAAGAAGATAAAATCTGTAGCGCTTTTTTTATAAGAAAAGGACTGCCTACAATAAAGATTTTGTGCGTTCCAGCTTCTGCTGTGAGCGTCAATCCCCCTCCCGTAGAAAAAGGTTCTAAAATTTGACGTGCATATTCAGCAAGTGCATCCGGGTATTCGCTCTTCACTTGATATTCTGCGACATCGATTGTGATATTGGGCACATCGAGTGCTGCGAGCAGATCTGCAATTCTATTTACATTGGCTGTAATATCTGTCACGATAATGTGTTGCGTTTCTGTAGACGCTTCCACATTCGCTTCTGACGAGACCAATTTCTGTACAATGACAGCGATTTTTTGCACATCCACGTTATAGAGTCTAAACACACGGGTAATCATGGCTGTGTCACACGCAAGATTTACATTTGCATCTGTAATGACTGTCGACACTCTTGACATCTCTTGATTTTTGTAGATCAAAACGTTGTTGCCTTCTTCTACAACAGAAAGACCGTACATTTTAAGCACTTGCAAAAGCGAAGCCGAAAGATCTGCAACAGAGGTTTCATCTTCAGAGACAATCGTGATATTAAATTGCAAATCTTGGCTATCGAAAATAAAGTTAGTGCCAGAAATTTTGCTGATAAACTGAATTAATTGGATAACAGAGATATCCTCGAAGTTCACCGTATATCCCTCTTGCTCTGGAGGACAAGCCGGCTGCGGGTAGAGGCCTTCCTGTTCAGAAGCCTCAAGAAGGGTTTTTGGCTTTTGATAATCAAATAGATGGGGCTCCGTTTCTATTTGATCTTCTAGCTCCAACGTCTTCTCCGCTGGGATAGAAGGACCTGTTTTCATGCTAGAAGGTAGTTTAAAATAGTAGTCTTCATTCGTGGAGGAGTTGTCATCTCGCTCATTGCTCAATGCAAATTCTGATTCCTCATTCGGAAGTATTTGCGAGTTCCCCCGTGTAATAATCGTGGGGTGTTCTAAATACGTTTCGGCAAGCTCTCGTAAAAGCGTGTCGTCACCTAACCGTTCATCTCCACAAGCGATCGCGCCCACGAGAAAAATACCTAAAGAAAAAGCTATGCGTACTGTCTGTTTATAAACCATCGCGCTAAATATAGTGGATCCTATGGTATTGGGGTAGCCAAAATCATTTTTTCAGAAATTAGAAAGCAAATACTATGCCACTCTTCCAACTCCAATCAATGTTACATGTTTGTCAAAAAAAGAACGCCCTTGCGAACTGGAAATTTTTCGAAATAGGGTATCCACTTGTTTTTGTGGTGGAAGAAATAAGTTTTCCATTAAGACCTCCAAAAACTGCGCTTCATCCAACTCTATTTCTTCTGTATGTTTGGACTTTCCCGCCTGAAAAGTGTGCAAAATCAAACGATCGCCAATTTCAAAATTCGTGTCCACCTCGATCACATCCATTTGCCCACTCACTCCAAGCGATGGATTGTTCGCATTGAGACGACGGGGCGAATCTGCTCCAGAAGGAATAGACCAAAGAGGACTATATCCACAAGAGATGTAGGATAAACTCTCTTCACGAGGGCGGAGGGTGAGAAGCAGAAAAGAAAACTCTTCGTGATTAAGCTTTGTGACACATGCATTTAGAGCTATGATAAAATCTTTAGGCCTCTCGATTGTATGGGAAAGGCCATGCACAAGCCCTTTTAGTACAGAAAGATGCAATAATCCCTCAATACCCGTTGTCAGAGATTCAGCCATCACAATATGAAAAATCCCCTCTTTTGATTGGAAGTAATCGATATAGGTAGAAGAAATTGCTAGATTGCGGTTAGAAGCAATCGCCATTTCCATCGACTTCCAGTCAGGTAAAGCGTGGGGAACTAAAAGAGATTGGGATTCTTTTAGATTTTCACTTAATTCACCGAGATAATCGCTTCCACGCATTTCTTTTTTTAAAGTGTCAGAAGCTAAATAAGCAGATAGATCCGTAATCAAATCGACAATGTCTTCGTATCTTTTTTTTGGGTCGGGCTGTAGGCACTTAGACAAGATTTTTTGCAACCCACGTGGCACAACAGAGAGATGCACCTCTCCATGACAAATCCTTCCCAAAACAAGTTCATATAAAATGATGCCTAAAGAATAGATGTCGCTTAAAAAAGTGATGTTTCGAGAATCTGTTCTTTGCTCGGGGCTCATATAGGCTGGTGTACCAATCACAGCCGATTGCTTAGGAGAGGATGTGTCGGTGTAAATCTGCGAAATCCCAAAATCGATCACTTTCACGCCTCCCTGAGCTGTCAAAAGAATGTTCTCAGGTTTTAAATCGCGGTGAATAATTCCATGCGCATGCAAATGAGTGAGGGCATAAGAAATTTGCATCCCCACCTCGAGTGCACGTTTTAAAGACATCGCCTCTTGCAAAATCATTTGTCTCAACGAAATGCCTTGTATAAACTCCATGGCAATATAGACGCCCCCCTCCCAACTTCCATGCCCATAGAGTTGAACAATATTAGGGTGGTTTGTCAGCTCTATAATTTCAGCTTCGCGCAAAAAGCGCTTCACCATTTCAGCTGATCTCATGTTCTTTGAGGAAAGAACCTTAATAGCCAGTGGTTCATGGGTTTCTGGATGCAATCCCAAATAAAGAAGGGACATGCCTCCTTTATTGAGTAAGCTCTCGATTTTATAATTGCCTATTTTTTCGGGAAGTGGAGGGAGCGGATTAACACCAGTTTGGCTCATAAAGAAATGATACGCACTCCAAGAACATCGCCCATTTTAATGAGTTCTCCTCGGCCCACTTTTTTGCCATTCACAACAAGATCTACCCCTTGCTCAGGAGAGACATTTAATTCTAGCAGATTACCAGGAGCTAAGGCGATCAGTTCTTTTGCAGTCATGCGCAAACGCCCCACCTCAACAGTCAGACGGATTGGCAGTTCTTCGGGATGAATTCCCGACTCCTCCGGCGACACAAGCTCTGTAGAGATGAAAGATTCTTCCTCTCCCTCTTCCTCACTCACAGACTCTTGTTCCTCCTCATCTTCAAAAAGATTTTCCTCATCTTCCATCATATCACTTACCTCTTCATAGACGGGATAACCGCTTAATTTAATCGCGCCTTCTTTAAATCGCCCCCTAAAAATGGGTCTGTCTTGCAATGTCAAAAGAAGACTCCCCTTCTGCTCATCAGGATCATACGCGCAGTGATCCAGAAGGACAAAATCTCTTGGCTGCACACTCTGCCACTCTTTCAGAGTTAACTCAGTGTGTCCCACCTCCAACCCCAAATCCACTGTGATTTTTTCAAGCGTTTCATCGGGCAATTTAGAGGGTGACAATGTCCCAAAAGCATTTTTCCATTCCTGGCGAAAAGACTCGGGAAGTAAGATTCTACCCCAGCAATGCTTATGGTTAATCTCCAGACACACATCGATTACAAAGCACGCCTGATCTCCGATTAATTCTTTAAATTGTGCGGCCTCCATCCCAATCCTCGGGGTAAGAGGAGATGCAAACCCTTGCTTTTCTATAACGTACAAAATCTCAGCTGTAAGATATTGATAAAAGCCATCAACGAGAGATGATTCGAAAAAGAAGGCAGCTCCTTCCTCAGAACCTAACAGCTCTTTCATCATTTGCTTCAAGGTTTGCTCATCGCACACAAAATAGCTAGCAGACCCGATTGTAGACCACACAATGGACTGCGGCTTGAGTGCTTGAGATTGACCTTCAAAAGCTTGGGGCGGTGTCATCCACCCCTTGACGGCGTGGCGAATGAGAAGATTTGGGCAGCCAAGTGCTTGTTGCAGATCGCGTTTTAGCTGCTCCCAATCAATTGATTTGGGCAGCCCAAACTGCGGTTTTTCTTCAAGGTCTAAAAGAGCTTGATCAATTTGGCGGATCCAGTTGAAAGGATGAGTCGTTGTCATACAGCCCTACTATACCCACTGAGAGAATTTATACAAACGAGAGTGTTGGATTAAAAATTCTAAAAACTTTTGTGACCAAAAATCTGTATTGGATAGATCTATTAACAGGATAGACAGAATAAGGTCAGAATAGGCAGAATAGAATGCTATTTTCATCTCAAGTTTTGTTTTGTAAAGTGTTTTGATTAAGGGATAAAAGCCATCCTGCTGCAAAACTATGAGTATAACAACTGACCTCCACTGCTTATCTTGCCCGCCGCTTAGGCGGATCCTGCCTATTCTGTTAATAGATTATAGTGGGTTAAATTCAGATCCTACTCTTGAGGCTCTTGATCCTCTTTCTCTTGCTGTTGTTGCTGCTGCTGCCGAGTTTGCGGCTGAAAAGCGGCTGTTGTTTCAAATGGGCGGGGCAAAGCCTGCACCTCCGGCAGCGTAATCACGTGTTCTCCAATCCGCATCTCTGCAATATGTATGTTTTTAGCTGCTAAATTTTGAATCATCTGCTCGAGCTGCTCTTTGTTTTTTTCAACCATCGTAATGGCTGTATTTTCTTGTTGCGGTGTCATGAAATTATCAAAGCGAATCGCTAGCGCTCCTTCATGGTAACTCAATGTGAGATTACTTCCAGCAAAGGATTCAGGTACCTCAGGCACTTGCTTTAGATTTAAACTCGCTAAATTTTGACCATCTATCTCCCCTATGCGCAAAGAACCTACCATTCTTTGAATGAGTTTACCTACCTGATCGACTTGACCTTTGGCTATGCTCGCTGCCACTTGCTCTGACTTGAGTTCTGCTGTTTTAATATCTTGTTGAACACCCGGTTGTTTTTGCTGCACTTGCGCCTCGTCTCCCGCGACATCCAAAATATTTTTTTTCTTTTTTGGTTCTTCTTCTTTTCCCTGAGGACGTCCTTTTTTTTCGTTCGTGCGTTGTTTTTCTTTAGGCAATTTAAATTCTTTCCCTTTTCCCTGCACCGACTTGTCTTTTGCCGGCTGGTTGGAAGGGGGGTTATTTCCACTGGAGGGGGGGATACTACTCATGATGATTCCTTTTTCTTTCTTCTATGTCCTTCGTATAAAACTTGCCCAATCTCATCTTGCTCTTTGGCTTCTTGCTGAGCAAATTCTATTTTCATTTCTTTGGTCCAATTCTCTTTGTGTAATTGAATTTTTTCTTCTTCTAAGCGCTTTTGTTTAAGTTCAAGCTTGGCCTCTTCTAAATGTTGCTCTGCAATTTTTACTTGCTCTTTCTGTTTTTGAACTTTGACCTCTTCTTTAGCCAGTTTCTCCTTGACCTCTTTGAGATACACTTTCATTTGCAACACTTCATCGCTTGTTGTGCCAGTATCTAAAGCGTGTCGCATTTGAGCAAGCTTATCTGCGTGGTGATGCAAAACTTCATCTCTCTCTTGCTCTACTTTTTTAAGCTTTTCCTCTTCTGTTTTTAACGCCTCTATTTTTTGTTCAACAACACGCTCAGCTTTCTCAACACGGTCTTTTTTAATGACTAAAACTTGTTCAAGAGGATACTTAATTTTCATCTAAACAACGCGCGCAATTGTTGCAACGTCTCTTCAAAAGAACTCTTATCGTCAATTGTTTGCTGTAAAAACCGGTTAAGTTTATCAATGTGGTCAATTGCATAATCCGCATCTTTATCCGAGCCTCGCTTGTATTCTCCAATACGGATCAACATCTCATTTTTTCGGTAATTGGCTAGCACCTCACGCGCTTTAGCGATCATTTTTAATTGATCCTCTTCTGCCACTTCTGTGAGCAAACGACTAATAGAGGCTAATACATCAATTGCTGGATAGTGATATCTTTGTGCAAGCAAATTTGAAAGAACGATATGCCCATCTAGAATCGATTTTACCTCATCCGCAACAGGCTCATTCATATCATCACCCGCCACAAGGATTGTATAAAATGCTGTAATCGATCCTTTGTCTGAATTTCCAGAACGCTCGAGTAAACGAGGCAGCGTAGAAAAAACAGAAGGTGTATAGCCTGCTCGAGCAGGTGGCTCTCCTGCAGCGAGTCCCACCTCGCGCAACGCTCTTGCAAAACGAGTCACCGAATCCATCATCAAAATGACAGTCTTGCCCTGATCACGAAAATATTCTGCAATAGCCGTCCCTACATAAGCGGCATTTAAGCGCAGTTGAGAGGCTTGATCTGAGGTGGACACGATAATGACAGAACGGGCTAATCCCTCTTCTCCCAAGTCTTTTTCAATAAATTCACGCACCTCACGCCCCCTCTCTCCAATAAGGGCGATCACGTTGATATCTGCTTCTGCATTGCGAGCAATCATGCCCAATAAAGTGGATTTCCCCACCCCTGCGCCGGCAAAGATACCCACTCTTTGCCCCCGCCCGCACGTCAATACCCCATCGATGCAACGCACCCCCGTAGGCAGGGGCTCTGTGATCCGCTCTCTTGTCAGAGGATCTGGAGGTTTGCGAAAAATAGGGCACGTTTCGGTAAGATTAAGCGGTCCTTTTGTTTCAGTGTCTAAAGGCTCCCCAAGTCCATTGAGTACACGCCCCAAAAGCTCCGGACCCACCTGAATATGAAGGGGCAAATGGGTAGGGATCACCTCAGAGGAAGGACCCACTCCTGTCATCTCTCCCAGGGGAGATAGAAAAACCTCATCCTGTGTAAAGCCCACAACCTCTGTCAAAAGAGGAGGCATATCTTCCCGCTTAACTAAGCAAACCTCACCAATGCGCACTTGCGGAACGACTGCTTTGATGAGCATCCCGACAACTTCTGTAATTCTGCCCAAAACAGTTGTCAACTGCATCTCTTCGACACGAGAGATCAAATGCTCAAAATCAGGAGGTTTAGAATCCATAGTTTTTAACCTAGCTGGGTGCTCATGATCGTTTTAATTCCAGAAACCGAAGAACCAATAATGCTTGAAAATAGCTCGCCTCTTTGGGTTGCTCTTTGCACCGCATATTGCAGGCGTAAAAAATCGGTGACATTCGGTTTTTTGGTCTCCTGCAAATACGTGAGGGATTTACCCAGTGTTTCTTGCGATCCATTCACCCATTTGGTGATAAAATTTAAGACATTCTCTCCCTTCGTTTGTTCGGGTGGATTAAATTCACTCCCCGTTGTTTTGGCAATCGTGCGTAAATCAGGATTCATCTTTTCTGTGACCTGCTGCAGCGCCTTGTAATGGTCGGAGGTAAATTTATTGGTCAATGTGGGATCGCTCAATTGCGTTTGAACTGCACGAAACTTTTCCTGCAATTGCGTGATTTGTCCCCCCAACTCCTGCGGATTGAGCTGCTGTTGCTGCCTTGAGGCATCTTCTGCAACATCCATAGGCGTTGGCTTATCTGTTTGCATCTCTGAGGGAGTTGTTTTCGCCCCTTCTGGGTCTAATGAAAAAGGCTTTTGTTGTTGAGCCTCTTCTCCCTCGCCTAAACGGGGCTTATCTCTTCCATATTCAGGAGATGAGGGTGTAGGGGTCACACCCGGATTAATTGGATTGTCTGCCATAAAAAAAGTCTCCCTTAACTCATCGGTCCTTTATCTTGATCCACCTTGTTCATCAAATCCTTTTCCCAATCAAGTAATGATTGAGCGAGTTGACGTGTTGATGGGGCATCGCATTTATCCAATACATCTTGAGCGAGCTCTGCCCCTTTTTGAAGGTTTTCAAGCTTTTCTTGATCCGTACTCTCTTCAAGCACCGAAAGAACATGAGAAAAAGCTAAAAAAGATTGTGCACGGTAGTTGTCCTGCTCCTCTTGTAAAATCTCTTGAAACGCTTTTTTTGCATTTTTTAGATCCATTTTGTGCAGCATGATCAATCCCAGACCCATTTTTTTGGCCTTATTTTCTGGGTCAAGAATCCCTACAGCAGAAAATAGCTGTTTGGCACTCTGCTCATCCCCTTGCTTAATCGCAATCAATCCAGATTCTACAAGAAGAGGTAGATCTTCTTTTAACTCTTGCAGCGTTTCCATAAACCCTTCCCTTTTTTCGTAAATTTATTCTTATTGTCCTTTAGTCGCTCTTGCCATTGTCATCATCTCCTGATGCACAGCGCTCAGCGTGTTAGAAACTGCCTCAATGTACTGAGACATGATCTGCATACGAAATTGCATCTGAAACATCGTTCCCAGATTCACAGTTCCACTTGTTGCATTCTCTAATTTTGTTAGATATTTCTGCACACCCTTGACATAAGCACCTAAGCCCTCAAGCATTTTGTTAAAATTAAACGATGCATCTACATCACCCATTGAAATCTCCCAATTAAAACATTTTGCGATTCACACGCTGAATGACCTTTTGAACAGCCAAATACCCGTGCAATAGCGTTTGTAGTTGATCAAAATGTTTTTGATCATCTCCCGCTCGAAGTAGATTTTTGATTTTTACAATCCTCTCTTCGATTAACTCTTTTGTTGCCCTTAACTTACTTGGATCTTTTAGATCTTCCTCTAAGTCAAACGCGTAATCAGCAACAGTTGATTTTTTCTTGTCGCTTCCCATTCCAAACATATTCAATCCTCCAACAATAAATTTCTAAAAACTCTATTTATTGTATTCTATTTTATATTTCAATCCGTCCTTTTCCAAAAAAATTGTCTGCGGCTGAATACTTGTGATGGTGTATGCATCAATCGAATCCCCCCGCGTTAAAATTTTTCCATTGATCACAACATTGACATTGATATCTCCATGCTGTGAAGAACCTGTCACTCTATAACGACCGGGATATTTAGTGTTCAAATCGATCACCCCTTGCTCAGGTGTGACAGCGACCACAAAATTGCGTACAGAACGCACTCCTGGAATTTTTTTCAACCGTTCAAGCACCTGCTCAAACTCATAGAGCTGCGTCGAGCTAATGTAACCTGTTAACTGCAAATCTCCATTCATAAATGCCACCGTGACAGCACCAAATCCATGTTGAACCATGGCACTTGTCACCTCTTCTGTGACACCTTGATCCACAATAACCCGATTATTAAGAAGGCTGATGTAGTTAAAATTGAGATTGAGATAGTCGGTTAAATCTGAAGCTTGCTTCTCTGTTTGCAGATAACCATTGATCACAAATTCGCCCGGTTGAGGAGAGTGCATGCTCACCCCTTTAAACTCGGAATGTTTAGAAAGTAAAATATTCATCTCCTGCCACACAGCTTCGTCGTTGACAACGTTATTCTCTACATTTTTTAGGAAAGGTAAACCGTGTAACTTATAGAGCAACTCATTCATTTCAATTCCCGTCTTCACATGCCCCATTAAAAAAAGTTGACCACTTGAAGAGTTATACGTGTAACGCACCCCGGGAAAATCTCTGATAACATGCTCAATATCCTTTAAATAGTCTTTTTGCTCATATTCCACCTCTTGCGTTTGAAAAAGGGAGAACATTCCTACACCCAATAAAATGGCAAGCCCCCCAATAATAACAGAAAGTACAAGAGTCCCCGCTGTCATAGATGGTTTGCGCTCAGCTTCTTTAACTGCTACCACCTCTTCTTCTACTCGCTCTTGCTGCTCTTCCTCAACAGGCAACTCAAATACAGGGGCAGCAATGGTTTCGGAAGGAGCTTCTCGATCAATCAGTAAAAATGCCGAGGTTCCAACTGTGACAACAGCATTTGCAGCTAAGGATACCGACCCCTCGATGCGCTCATTTTCTATTACAATTCCATTGCGAGAATTTAAATCTTCGATAATCAAAGCGCCTTGTGCATCGATGCGTAAGCGGGCATGCTCTCGCGAGACGCTCAAATCGTTAAATACAATATCGCAGCTAGCAGCATCTGTTCCAATCAAATACTCCCGTTCAAGATCTAAAGCAATCTCAGCTCCAGTATTTGGACCTGCTATCACCTTCAGAATGTAGCGTGTTGTTTCTCCAAGATCAACCTGCATTGCAGGGATTTCAGGCTCTTCAAAAAGCGCATCCGTTTCAATTTCTTCTTCAACAGGAGCCTCAGATAAAAACTCCTCATCCAGAGCTTCTTCTCCCGCAGGTTGATCACGAAATATCACAGCCTCATCAGAAACGTCTACAGAAAACACAAACACAGAACTACCTACAGTCAATCGGTCGCCCTCACTCAAGACAACAGACTCATCAAACGGTACGCCATTGACCAACACCGGATCGGTCTCACTTAAATTCTCAGCCAAATATCCCTGCTCTGTTGTCACAATACGCAGGTGCTTGCGAGAAACGTTAGGGTCTTCGATCACCCGATTACATAAATCAGGATCCCGTCCAATCACCCACTCTTGGCCATCACCGAGGGCCAGAATTAATCCTTTTAAAACCCCTTGCTCAGCAATTAGTTCAGCTGTCATTTTTATTCGCCTTACTCTTCACTCGATTCCATCGTCCTTTGTCGCCATATATCCGCATAATTGGCAAAATCTTCCAAACGCTCATAAAATTCGCTATAAGTTACCTGTTCTGATAGAAAGTCTTGCAAAACAAGCTTTTTACCCTCGCTATCCAGCCCAAGGGCGCTTCCCCCGGTTTCTCTTCCAAACAAATTAGCTGTCATCACCCCTAAAAAGTACTCTTCGATGTTGTTTTGTGGTAATTCTGCAACCTTTGTGCGGAATAGAATCCCTCCCTCTCCATGTTCAATCATAGAAATCTCTATATCTGGTTCAATGCGAAGAGAATAGGTGCCATCGTCTTTTGCTTCAAGCTCTTGTTCAAATCCCATATCCGTGCTAAGTTGTTTGGCAAACGTGTTTAACATATTCTGGAGTGTGTTGCAAAAAAAAATCCGTCCCTTATTATTATTTTTGATGTTTTTAAAATATACGTCTATTGAATTATGAAAATTATTTGTTTGGTCTTAACGCTTTCTTTATTAAATAACGTTCTCTATTCTGCATCCTATTGCGAAAATGAGAATGATCCCTGGGGAGCTGATGCCACTTTGGTGTATAAAAAAAGAAAAAATACTGCAATTCAAAAGCCTCAATTAACCAAGGGTCAAAAAAGTTGCCGTGCGATGATCCGTTTCTTTCAAGTGTACATTTCCCCAATCGACGGACCGAGAAGCAGCTTTTATCCCACAAGCTCTCAATATGCATTAGAAGCGATCCAAAAACATGGAGTGTTCCAGGGCATTGCGATGGGATGTGATCGCCTCATGCGAGAGAATGGGGAGTTTTGGGTGTATGAGAGAACAGGAGATTACGGAATAGATAGAAAAGTGGACCCCGTGAGATGAAGATATTTATCGAGTTTTTTCAAGCATCTGCAAGAATGCGATTGAACTGATCTACTAAAAAGGATCCACCTAACGGCGGACAGGATAGGCAGTGGAGATTATACCTATTATGAATAAACTGCGTTTGCCTGAAAGGCTCTATGAACCAAGAGGACTCTTCTTCTGAAAAAGG
>JAJACO010000003.1 GCA_022601475.1 Chlamydiales bacterium | reverse complement strand
GATCAGATGCAGACTGTAAAAAAAGTGTGCAAATCCCAAGTTTCGCAAATGCAAAGCGAGCCTTTAGATGTGTGCTCTATTTCCTCAGAATCAAAGAAGAAGGCTGAATGGGTTGAGATGCTTAAATCGATGCCGGATATCCGTGAAGAAAAAATCATAGCCGCTTCATCGAGCGTGGATATGCAAACTTTAGCGCACCTGATCGCTACAGAAGCTTAAAATTCTTTTGCCAGTCGAGCACCCACGAAAACTCCCCCTTTTTCTTAGAAAAGAGAAGCTTTTGTACAAGACATGCTTCTTCAAATAGATCGATCACATAAAAGGTTCCATTAGGCTTATGCGCAGCACTTCCGCTATTGAGCACAAGCGGGAGACCTTCTTCTTGCCTATCCACAATATAGTGTCCGTGGTCATGTCCGTGTAGGTAGAGCTTCACTTGAGGATATCTCTTAAGCAGCGCTTGTAAGGCATCTGCTCTTTTTAAATCGTGTTTGGGACGATTGTGTGGATAGAGAGGGAAGTGGTTAGCGATGATCACTCGTTCATTTTTAGGGATTTCCAAAAGAGCTTGTTCTAAGTGCTTTTCGGTCTCTTCAAAGAAGTTGCCATAGGCGCAAAAAAGGGGAGCTGAAACCGCGCAATCGAGCCCAATGTACCACCATCCCTTTCCAAGAGAGTGTTTTTCTATTTTTTTGTCCCTTAATTCATTGGAAGAGAGAAAACGATAATAGTCTTGATGTTTGCTTGCCTCTGCGGTGTAGCAATCGTGATTTCCGGGGACGGCAAAAGTGGGGAGGTTTTTTTCTTTAAAGCCATCTATCAGTTGCTTGCCTTTTGCAAATTCTTCATCGAGTGAAGTGGAAGAAAAGTCTCCTGTGACAAAAACGGACTCCACCTCCAAGTTTTCGACAAGCTCGGGCAAATGCCATAAATGCTCTGTTTGATAAAAGGGGTAGCGAAAGAGCATAAGATTGAGATTCCCCATCCATCTCTTTGAGAGAAATTGCTTGGGGCTGTAGGAGATAGAGGAGAAATGTGGATCTGAGAGATGCGCGATACGGAAGCTTGAAGGGTCTTTTTTCATGGCTTTAGATGCTAGCATACAGCTTGATTATCGTCATGGGTTCTAAGTTTTTTATATAACCTATTGAAATACAGCGAGTTAAACAATAATTATAAATAGTTTGATTATTTAAGTGATTTGTAATTAAATACAAATATAAGAGGGTTATATATTTAAGATCCTCCAGTGTTTACTAAGGAGAAAATTATGCCTAAAAAAAAACATAATCATCAAGAGAAGCACAATCAACCGTCTCAGAATCCTCAGCCACGTGAGGCGAGCTCAAAAAATCCACAAAAGCCGCAGTCTGAGCCTCACAAAAAGCATGAGGAGAACAAAGAGCACAAGCGTCATCGCTAGTCTTGTATGACGTTTATTTAAAGTTTGAGGAAGATGGCCTCTGCCGCCTCTCTCTCTGTTTGAGGGAGGTCACTAAATCCCTAGCTAATTTGAGAGGGATTGCCTAGGTTCTGTTTGAATTTAGGCTGCAAGGGGAGGGATGCGCTAGTGTTTCTCCCCTCTTTTTGTGATAGCATAAATGCATTCAAGAATACGCAAAAAAGCGGCTATCGATAGAGAAAAAAAAGAGGGAACCCTGTGGAGCTCCCCCTTTTTTGGTTTAAGCCTCGTCGTCGTCTTCAGCGTCTCCGATGAGCGCTTCCGAGATGAGGACCACACCAGCTACAGAAGCGGCGTGAGTTAGGGTGTTTTTAACAACTTTTACAGGATCAATCACGCCCGCTTTAAGAAGATCTTCAAGCTTCTCGGTTTGTGCGTTAAATCCGATGTTATCTCCTGTAGCTTTCAAGTCAGCTAAGATCACAGATCCATCCAATCCTGTATTAGAGATAATTTGGCGAGAAGGAGCTTCGCACGCTTTAGCAACGAGTTGAGCTCCTTGTAGTTCGTCATTTTCAAGCTTGAGGCTATCTACGGCTTTACTCGCTCGTAAAAGGGCTGTTCCGGCTCCAGCAACAATCCCTTCTTCAATAGCAGCTTGTGTTGAGCTTAAGCTATCTTCAAACATTTGCTTTTTCTGTTTAAGTTCTGGCTCTGTAGCTGCTCCTACGCGGATTACAGCGACGCCCCCTTTAAGTTTTGCTTTTCTCTCTAGAAGCTTTTCTTTGTCATAGGAGCTTGTAGTGTTGGCGCAAGCGGCATCGATCTGCTTCACACGTCGCTCGATCGCCTCATGAGACCCCTTGCCTCCAACAATTGTGGAGCTCTCCTTGGTGATAAGAACTCTGTCGCAAGAGCCCAAAACATCGGGTGTGACATCTTTGAGGTAGATGCCAGCCTCTTCAGAAACAAGTGTGCCCTCTGTGAGTGTTGCAATATCTTCGAGCATCGCTTTTCTGCTATCCCCAAAGCCTGGAGCTTTCACAGCTGTCACTTTGAGTGTGCCACGCATTTTATTTACAACAAGTGTAGCGAGTACGTCGGCTTCTAGATCTTCGCAAATGATCAATAGTTCACGTCCTGTTGTTGCGACCGATTGCAAAATGGGGAGCATCTCTTGGATGGATGTCACTTTTTTATCCACAATAAGGATAAGCGGTTGCTCAAGCTCTATTGTCATTTTTTCTTGATTAGTCACAAAGTACGGGCTGATAAAGCCGCGGTCAAATTGCATTCCTTCCACTATTTCAATGACAGTTTCTGTCCCTTTAGCTTCCTCAATTGTGACAACGCCCTCTTTACCCACTTTTTCGATCGCCTGAGAGATGTATTCTCCAATTTCAGTATTACCAGAGGCTGAGGCTGTTGCAATATTTTGAGTGTCTTTGGAGTCTTTGACGGGGATTGAATTTTTCTCAAGCTCTGCAATAATAGCTGCAACAGCTTTCTCCATGCCTCGTTTGACATTGATTGGGCTTGCGCCTGCTGCAATGTATTTGATGCCGTGCTGAACAAGAGAATCGAGAAGGATAGTGCCCGTTGTTGTGCCATCGCCGCAGATATCTTTAAGCTTACTGGCAACTTCTTGTGCCATGGCTACGCCCATGTTTTCGTATTGGTCGGGTAGTTCAATATCTTTTACAATACTATTTCCATCATTTGTGATGGTAGGAGCGCCCCAAGACTTATCTAGTCCCACATTGCGTCCCTTAGGTCCTAGTGTGGATCTGACAGAGTCAGCGAGTTGATGGATTCCTTTTGCGAGCTTATCGCGCGCTTGTTGTTCGAAGATGATTTCTTTTGCATCAGACATTGTAAAAACTCCTGTTAAAAAAACAATTTTCCGAGAAGAGAGGAGTATACCAATTTTGTCTTTACTTCTCAATTCCTGAAATAAGTAAGACAATTTCACCTTTAGGCTTGGCTTCATGGTATTTTTCAAACAGTGTAAGAGCAGAGCCTTTGACAAAGGTTTCAAATTTTTTAGTGATTTCGCGCGCCACAACACACTCTCTTTCAGGGTCGAGCTCGGCAAGCACCTTAAGGGTGGGCGCGATGCGATAGGGAGATTCATAGCAAATAGTTGTGCCGGGAAAGAGGAGCATGGAGTCTAAAGCTTTTGTGAGTTTCCCTTTTTTACGAGGAAGAAATCCAAAAAACTGAAAGCGGGTCGTGACAAGTCCCGAGGCGCAAAGAGCTGCGATTGCAGCACAAGGACCAGGTATGGGAATAACGGTGATCTGTTCTGCGCGACATCTTTTGACAAGGCGCTCTCCTGGATCGGAGATGCCTGGAGTGCCTGCATCGGAGACAAGGCCTATTTCCATGCTATTGTTTAGATCTTCGATCACCCGGTTTTCTTTGGAGGCTTCGTTAAACAGATGAAAGCTTTTTAGATGCGCTTTAATGGAGTAGTGATTAAGGAGGATGCGAGTGCGTCTTGTGTCTTCGCAAAGCACATAATCGCAAGCAGCTAGAGTTTCAAGCGCGCGCGGCGTAATGTCTTTGAGGTTTCCGATGGGAGTAGAGATTAAATAAAGCATGGGTAAAAAAATAGAAAGGTGGCACCCAGATTCGAACTGGGGATGGAGGCTTTGCAGGCCACTGCCTTACCACTTGGCTATGCCACCCTATCTACGCTTAAGGGTAACAAGCGGGATAAAAAAAAACAACCCTGGACTTATCACAGCCGCGCGCGTTAAATTAGATTCATGAAACCAATTCCTTTTAATGCATTTGCTAAACTCTTTGGGCAGCATCATCTTTGTCAAACTTTGATTAGAGGGGTCGCAATCGACAGTCGCAAAGTTGAGTTTGGAGATCTTTTTTTTGCTTTGCCAGGAGATAGGGTAGATGGACATCAATTTATTGGTCAGGCCGCAAAACAAGGGGCTGTTGGGGTGGTTGTTTGTCAGGGTTTTAAAGGAGAGCTCTTTGGCCTTCCTAAAATTCATGTGTCAGATGTATTGAGCTCTTTACAGGAGTTTGCGCGCCAAAGCTTAGCAAAGCGCGCCTCGCAGGTGGTTGCGATTACAGGTTCTTTGGGCAAAACAACGTGTAAAGAGTGGATCGCAAGCTTTTTACGCACGCGCTACCACGTCTTTGCAAGTCCTCTCAGTTATAATAGTCAGGCGACGGTTCCCTTAAGCATTTTACAAGCAGATGAAAAAGAGGACTACCTAGTTTTAGAGATGGGGATGTCGCAATCCGGAGAGATTTCTAAGTTAGTCTCTATCGCACCTCCTACAATTGCGCTCCTTACGAACGTCTCTGTTCAACATGCAAATAATTTTTCAGATGGATTGAAGGGGATTCGACGAGAAAAGGGGATGATTTTTTCTAACAGCCGCACAAAAACTGGGCTATTGCCAAGTGAACTTAGCTATTTTGATGAGATCTATCGCTCAGGAAGTTGCCCAAAAAAGACTTTTTCGATTTCGAATACGGCTTCTAATTACTACTTAAATACAGATCCTCTGTCAGTTCATATTAAAGGGGAGGACCCCGTTGAAATTAAGTGTGCTCTACCCAATCCCATCCACTACTCAAATTTATTAGCAGCGATTGCTGTTGCAAGATCTCTTGAGATACCGTGGTCCTCTATACAGGAGGTGGCAGCACAATTGCAGCTCCCTTCGATGCGATTTGAGAAGGTGGTTAAGCAAGGAATTGTATTTATTAATGATGCGTATAATGCCAATCCAGACTCCATGAAAGCGGCACTTGAAAATTTGCCTGCTCCAGAACCGAAGGGTAGAGTCATTGCTGTTTTAGGTGATATGGATGCTTTGGGCTCTTACACAGAGCAAGGGCATGCACTCGTCGCAAAGACAGCGCTGCAGTACACCGACCATTTGCTCTGCTTGGGTCCCCGATGTGAGACGATGCTTCGCATTTGGAAGGAGGCGAGTAAGTCTGTTGAGCTTTATAGCACACGTAGCGAGTTGGCAAAGGCTCTGCAACAGCTTGTTCAGCCAGGAGATGTCGTTCTCTTAAAGGGAGCGCGTATTCACGCGCTCGAGCGAATTCTAGATATATTTGAAGTTGCTAGTACTACTTCAACCACTACTATTGATTGTTTAACGAACACATTTGCACG
>JAJACO010000029.1 GCA_022601475.1 Chlamydiales bacterium | reverse complement strand
AGACTCCTTTTTAAATGTATATTGTACCATTGTTTGATTATTAATCATAAATAAAATAAAAACTTTAAGAAAAGTTATTCATAAAGTACATGAAAGACAAAGTTAATATAGCTGGTCGAGCTGTAGGAGATGCAAGCTCATAAAACGTGAGTGCATAGGTTATTTGAGCTGGACTTTCAGTAAAACGTCCCAAAAACCAACAGCCTGTCTCAGTAATATTTTGAACAATCCCAGAAACCTTTATCACAACTGCGTTTAAAGCCTCGTATGATTTCGAGAAATAAGATTGGGTGAGGACCTCGGGTCTCTGAACCGCATCTTGCACAAATTGAATGGTTTTATTCGCCATACAGGTTGCACTATCGAATAAGCCAGGATCTTGAAATACATAGGCCGTAGGAATCAAGGCTGTGTTATTTCCACTCTCAATCATTAAGAGAGGGAGTTGTTCATGCATAGAGGCTAAGGCTTCTAGAACACGGTAGGCTGAATAGAGAGTGACAAGGCCGAACGCGACTTTTGTTTTCCAACCGATGGTAGAAGAAGATTTTTGTTTATTAAGAAGGGTTAAGACTTCTTCTATCTTGTTGGTTGGAATGCGTATATAGATATCCCCTTTTTCGTTTACGACAACTACGTCTTTAAAACTTTGCTCATGCGTAGGTATTGTTTGAATTTGGTTATTGATGCAGCTGGCGCAGACTGAATTTGTCATAAAAATCTCTTTATTAATAATTTAGTGTTAAGAAGTTTAAGATATAGAGTTTAGAAGAAATAATAACTACAAAAGACTTTTTTTTATTCGAAAAGAGCATACGAAGTGCAAAGCTCCATTCATTAGATTTCTACGCGCAACGACTTTAAGCTGCTGTATATGAAAATTATAGAAAAGATGTTAACAGCTTGATTTTTTTTTTTGGTCCCAATCTGAACTTTGAATTAAATATATGTTTTGAGATAGAGTTCTGCGAGTGCTTGCTCAATTGATAATCTTAGACGCAACGCTTCCTCTTCATCCGGATCTCGAAAAATTAATCCAAAAATAGGCTGTTCTGTTTGGTTCACAAAACAGGTAGCTATTCTACCGACATACAACTTGAGTATAGTCATTAAAGCTCTTTGAAATTCGTAATCCCTTGCAGATACGATGATATACAGATCATTTAAATCATATTGCATGCGAATTTGATAAGGTTCTTGTTCAGCCAATCCTTCTGTTTTGGTGTCTAAAAAAAGCGAAAATAGCTTTTTTAGGGGCTCGACCGGTAAAATACTTCTCATGACAGGAGGTTGTATGGAGTAGAAAAAATTCTCTAAGAAAAAGAGATGCTCCTCCTGACTTCAGCACTTTTTAGACTTAAGTGACTGAAAGTCAATATCGGTTGATTTTTTTTAGGCACTACACTTTAGAAGATACATCAAGTCGATAAGGCTGGATTGAGTATTTTTTACCCATGGTTTGATAAATTTTTCGAGCATCTTGGCTCGCCGGCGATGGAATTGCATAACGCTTGTTCTGGCGATCTTTAAGAACACTAATCTGAACTCTTACTAAGGCGGATCTAATCGCTTCCGGAGATAGTTTTTTGTATTGCAGAGCTACTCGATATTCTAAATGACGCACACATGTAAAGGCCATAAAACAAAGCGCTATATGCGCCTTGACACGTTCTGGCGTCCAATGAAAAATTGGACGAATTTTTAAATCATGCTTTGTAATTCTAAATGATTCTTCTACTTGCCAGAGTCCTCTGTACTGCGAAAGAATCTCAGAGGGAGAAAAATCAGAACTATTCGATATTACTCCGTGTAGACCATCCCAAAGAGCTGCTTTTTGAATTTTTTCCTCATTGAGCACAACCTCTGAAGTTCCTTGTAGTTTCACAAATTTTTTATGCCCGTGGTTGGATATGAGGTGTGATGGATCTTTGCTTTTGTGTATTTTTTGACGGATTTTTTCTACTGTTTTTTCTCGGTCAAAAGCATCTTTTCTCGCTCTTTTTGTGCTGTGGCTTATAATTAAACGGCGTTCTTGGTGCAGGAACTCGCAATATCTAATTTGATCCTCTTCATCTAGAGGTTCATTATCATAATTGGAAAGGTCTAAAACTTTTTCTTGTAAATCTTTTGGTAAATTCTTTAAACGTGCTCCTACGATATATTCAAATCCTGCATCTTCCAAAACGTTTAAATTACTGCTGTTAAATAACCCACTGTCTGCAACAAAGACCACTTTGTCCAAGTTATGTTTATCTCTTAGTTTTCTAAGAAGAGGAAGTAAAGTGTGACCCTCATACATGGAGCCAGGAAAGGCCTCATATCCAATTGGTAGACCTTGTTTGGTTACCATTAAAGCAAGCAAAACCTGGGGTTGATTAAACTTTAAGTCCTTGCTATATCCATTTTTTTTAAACTCATCTTCCGTAAACGATTCAAAATAAAGTGTAGTTGCATCAACAAAAATGATATCGATCTTATCCTGAAAAAGGTTGCATGTAGCTTCAAATGATTTATTTTCAATACTTTGACGAATATTTTCATCAACTTTGTCCATCATACGATAAACCTGATCTAACTGCAGAGATATCCCAAAGTCTTTTTCTAAGTTGATTACAGAAGCTCTTTTACTTGAAGGATTTGCAATTCTTGCCATCGTGATGTGTTTCAAAATCTGATTAGCTCCTACCTCCCTATTAGGAGAAAATAGAGTGTTAAATTTTAGCAAATCATAAATTTCACCATAAATTTCATGAATTCCACAAATAGCACGTTGTTCTTCCTCAAGTTCCTTTAGATTAACGAAAATAGGATCATCGTCTTGCTGTTTTTTTGCTTCAATTGCCATTTCAGCGAGTTGGTCAGGACGAAACAGACTGGGCTGTCTCTCTTCTTTTATTTTGTGCTTAATATGTTCTGCGAGCTCTTTAAGTTTTTCTAGCTCTTGATCATCCATTGCAATTCCCACATGACGCACGATTCTTTGTTTGACTTTTTCGCCGCTGCGGACAGATTCGACAATCTGCACAGATTTTCTAGGACTATTGGGTGTGGTTTTTACTCTTACATACATGGGATCATATGTAATCTTTCCTCGATTTAAAATCAAGTACATATTTTTACTAGGCACTACAAACCGAAAAAAAAGGACCAACAGAGAGAGGGAAAGGTGAAAATTAGATCAAACTGCTGAAGTCAGGAGACTGATCCTTATACGCAAGAAACCATCAAAGCCCTTATACAACCCGCTTGCACAATAGCTCCCTACCCGCAGGTAATTCGAGAATCAGATATTCTCCCCGCTATCGAAAAGCGTTTTGCACTGATTGAATCCATTATCTATACAGTTCGCAGTATTCGAGGAGAGATGAAAATCCCTCCAAATATCTCTACAGATATCTATATCGTGGGAGAGTTCAATGAAAATCCTAAAATCATCCAAGCTTTAGTAAAAACAGAAAAAATTGAAGTTGTTTCAACCCTTCCAGAGATTAAAATGAGTGCCACTGCCGTTGTTGAACATTTAAAAATCGTGATTCCTCTTCCGGAAGAATTAGCAGAAAAAGAACGCCTCCGGCTGCTCAAAGAGAAAGAGAAACAGATAAAGACTGTTGAGAGACTAGAACAATTGCTAGCAAATCCAGATTTTTTAGATAAAGCAAACCCTGAGCTTGTAGAAAAGCAGCAGATGGCATTCAAACAAGCCAAACTGCAGCTAGAAACACTCAATAACAAGCTGAACCATTAAAGAGTGCTGAGATCGTTGAGACCGTTGCATAACTCAAGCTTGCATCCGTTTTGGAACCTTTTTGCCCCATTTCCTGACTTCAGCACTTTTTAGACTTAAGTGACTGAAAGTCAATATCGGTTGATTTTTTTTAGGCACTACACTTTAGAAGATACATCAAGTCGATAAGGCTGGATTGAGT
>JAJACO010000028.1 GCA_022601475.1 Chlamydiales bacterium | reverse complement strand
TCCTACGATTTGAAAAGCGAGAAACTCTTCGCCAGCGGATCTCTGTTAAACTCCCCCTTTGACTTAGAAACTCACCTCACTTATTTAGATCAAACGCTCCTTGCCTCCAAGCTTATCTTTTCCTACGCGCACAATACGCTTGTTGGTGACATCTGTTACGACTTTAAAGCTAAAAACCTCGACGGTGCACTTGATCTCAATGCGGACAATCTTAATGTCTTTAATCTAGCCCACTCAATTGAAGGGGCGGCACACGCCAAACTTCTCTTTGATCACAACAAGATCTTAGTCGAAGCAGAACTTGAGCAAATCTACTGGAAAAATTTTGTCCTTCCAAAAGCACGTATTGAGGCAACGTGGGATCAAAAGCAACTCAACTTTGAGCTCTTCTTTTCACAGTTCTCTTCTCTCGCCCCTGAATACGAGGTCTTTCCCAGCTTAGATTTTCAAATCATAGGCTCTGCCTCGCCACAACAAATTCAAGCCAAAGGGCAGCTCCAAGGTTTTGGTGAGGCGCCTCTTACCCTTCAACTTCAACTCCCTATTCTTTTTTCTCTCAATCCCTTAGATGTTAAAATCAATGAGACAGCTCCCTTCAATCTCGATATTAAAGGAAAAGGATCCATTAACCCCCTTCTCAGATTTCTTGAAAATGCCTCTCTCATCGCCAAAGGGATGATTGATCTTGATCTCAATGCCTCTGGCACATGGCAAGACCCTCAACTCGAAGGGCATTTATCCTATACAAACGGTCAACTCGAAAGCTTGACAACAGGTGCTGCATTTCAAGATATTCAAATGGAAATACAAGCTTCTGGCAGAGAGCTGTTAGTGCAAAACCTCAGTGCACACGATCTAGAAAAAGGGGAACTTACAGGGCATGGATCGATTAGTTGGAATCCTAAAGAGGGCTTTCCTTTCGCTCTGAATCTCTTCACAAACAGATTCTTAATACTTGCGCTCGACCCCTTTACAGCGAGTGTAAGCGCTGAGATGCAAATCACAGGAAACATCCACGAAATAGACATTACAGGTTCTGCTGATCTTGTAAAAGCGCACTTGGCTATACCTAATAAAATGCCCGTGCAAGTACCTACAGTTGAAGTGAGTTATATCAATGCACTTGTTACAGCTCCACCCGAGTCCCAAAATAAAAAACTCATTCCAATTCATTGGGATATCGCTCTCAATGCTCCGCGAAATTTAATCATTGATGGAAGAGGACTCTCTTCGGAATGGAAGGGAGAAATGCACATTTCGGGCGAACAAAATGCTTTAGAATACACCGGAAAACTCAAACTTGTGCAAGGAAGATTCTCCATCATTAACCGCACTTTTGATCTTGTAGAAGGGAAAATTAGAATTGAGGGAACAGAGGCTAAAAATATCCATGTCGATCTGCGTGGAGACTATGAACTGCCCACTCTAACAGCTTCTATTGTCATTACCGGCACACTCGATAACACGCATTTGAGTTTTTGCTCCACCCCTCCTATGAGCACAAACCAAATTCTTTCTTGGATTCTCTTTAATCAAGATATCAACGAGCTCTCTCCACTACAAGCGTGCCGCTTAGCTTCACTGCTTGTCTCCCTCTCAGGCAAATACTCGGGACCTAAAACCTTTAGTGCGATCAAAGAAGGCCTAGGGATTGATGTCTTTAGTATTACAGACTGCGATATCGATTCTGCAGACCTCACCTTTCAGGTAGGGAAATACATCTCTCAAGGCACTTTTGTGGGCATCAATAAAAGTATCTCAGGAGATTTTGACTCAGTTCTAATCCAAACAAGACTCTATAGAGACTTCTTTCTAGAAGCTGACTATGGAGGTTCACTCAATGGATTCACTCCAAATGGTGGTAAAGTTATTTTTAAATGGTACAAATCGTATTAATTTTTTTATACGCCTTCGGAATTTGAAATCAATGTGAGATAGTGTTAGAATCTTCCTTGATCATTTTAATTTAGGTCGAATAATGCCTATTCGTTTTGTCGGTCCATATGGCGCATCCCCTTATATCAATGCAGCAGATAATTTATCTAAGATATATAAAGAGACCCAAACCCAACTCCGTTTTAAAAATCGTATCGTCACTTATCAGCAATATAAAGAAGAATATCATTCTGTGGAGGGAAACTACTCTAATAATCTCTTTAGCAGAAAGTTCACAGCTCTTCCAAAAGCCTTCTTTTGCGGAGTTGTAAAGACAACTTATCACTTGGCCAAGGCTATTCTTATCGGCATTCTTGCTAATCCTTTTGATAACAGGCACCATTTTTGTCGAAACATTTTTTGCATAGCTCGAGACTTTCAAGAGAGCTTTGGGAATATTGCAATACTATTTAATGACTGTTTTGGGAGGTTTCATGTAGATGACGCTAAATTTGAAAAAGCGTGCTATACTCACAATCTATCGAAAATACCCTGCTTTGATGACAAAATGAACTTCAAACCAGACCCCGAACCTTTCTTTTATAGGTCATCATCCAACGATTCTAGTTCTAGCTCTTCATCTGATGATGATGATGATATTCATAACTTCTTTTTTCCCAAAAACAATGTTCCAAAATATTCCTCTAATCGATTTTCAAATAATGATTTTGTTACAGATGCACATATAAGAAGAATATTTGAAGAAAGATTTTTTAACGCGGGCTTCCAATTCCCTCAAAGATCTTTTCCCAACGCCTTTCCTGCAGGTCCATCTCCATTCTTCTCCTCACAAAGCGGCCCTTCCGGATTTAATTTTGGCTCTTCTTTTAACTTCGAGAACGTACCTTCTTCAACCTCTCCAAAAGAGACTAATTACAGTATTTTAGGCCTCAGTGAAAACGCATCACCCAAAGAGATTAAATCAGCTTACCACAACCTTGTTAAACAATATCACCCGGATAAGGTAAGTAAACTTCCTGCTCATGATTACGAAAAACGCTTGGAAGAATCTACGGATAAATTCCGCAAAATCGACCAAGCCTACAAGGCTTTGACCTAAAACCATATCAAAGATATGTAATCTTAAATCCTATACAATAAAAGATTTATTGTTTTTCTTGGCGTCTTAGCGTCTTTGCTCCTCTGCGTTAGCTAAATCTCACTCTGGTTTAATTTTTTAATACTCGAGTTCTGAATTATCGCAATAACTTGATTACCAAAAACTTATGCTTAACTCTTTTTTTTTTGCTTTTTTATTAAAAAAAAATT
>JAJACO010000027.1 GCA_022601475.1 Chlamydiales bacterium | reverse complement strand
TAACGCTAAACCTTTGCGCAGCTTCAATAGCTGATCCTCCACACTCTACAAATTGGATTACTCTTTTACGTAAATCAAGTGAATATCCCATTTAAGCATTATAGATCAGAACATGTAAAATATTCAATTGAATTCACTATATAACGATTGACGGTACTGGGTGAACGCGGCGTTCCTTTAAATGTATGGCCCGAGAGTAGGGCATCTCGCCTTTTAGCGATTAGCTCAGGTGTTAAGCGAATAAGGGCATACTGTCCCAATTGTTCTTTCCACCAAAGAAGATGCTCCTGTTCAGTTTTTAGGTTTTTGCGCTCTTGGGTAAAGGATTCGGAAAGGAAACGGTCGATGGCATCGGATAGTGTGTGCGCTTCTGCCGATTTCGAGTCGTGATAGGTGCCATTTTGCATGGCTGCTTTGATTTTAATCTCTTCTCTTTCGGCCTCTCTTTTGGTCCGATAGGTTTTGACAAAGTCAGGGTAGCCTTTGGTGCGTATGATGACTTGGTAAGAGTCGTTGCCATCTGCTTTTGTGCGTTTGCGTATCATGTCGTTTTTCCTCATTTAAGGTTTTAGTTTACAAAACTGAGAGCAAATCGACAAGTTGTTTTAAAAGAATGATTTATGAATATATTGGGAGATGTTGTGATAGATAGTGACATACGGCACACTAGAGTGACATTTGAGTGACAAATGGCGCTTTTTGGGCACCAAAAGCACTTAAGTGTTTTCTGCTAATGTGAGCGTAAATGCTTTGAGAACAGCGTGTAAGGGAGAGTTGGGGGCAGCTGGATTCGAACCAGCGTATCCGTAAGGAGTCGGATTTACAGTCCGATGCAATTGGCCACTATGCGACACCCCCAAAAAGAAAAATGCTGGAGAAAGGACTTGAACCCTCAACCGTCCGATTACAAGTCGGGCGCTCTACCAATTGAGCTACTCCAGCAGATGAGAAACACTTATACCAAAAGAGCGATTTTCATCAAAACTATTTTGTGCGAAAATCTTCATTTGAAGGCTCAAATTCCTCATCAGGCTTCGGAAGATTCATTTCGCGCTGCTCAGGTTTCTCGCTCGCTTCATCAGATGTTGGAATTTCAAATGGGAGCTCTTCTGCAACTTCTTGTTTTTGACGAAAATCTTTGTTTGTCATGCGGTACTTAAGCTTTGCAAGGGTCTCAGATTCTGAATCTTTTGGAGCATCCGGCATCGAAGCACTCTTGCTAAAAATTGACAAACTTTTATCTGTAGCACTTAATACTTTCGCTTTAAATTTACGTTTGCCACTCGCTGTATATTTGGCAGCTGAATTCTCTTTCTCTTTGAGCATACAGCAATTTTTATACTTCTTGCCAGATCCGCAGGGACAGGGATCGTTTCTTCCGACTTTTTTATTCATTTGATTCCATTAAGATGCTAAATTTGGAGGTAATTTTATAGAATATTGTCTATAATGTCCAATTCTATTTAGCAAAGGTCTTTTGTGTTAAAAATTCAACTTCCTATCGCCTCTCCTCCTTGGAATCAGAGAGGTAAAAAAATGGAAAGCGCCATTCGCAAAGCGCTTTATGACCATCAAATGCTAGAGGGTGCTCAAAAACTGGCGCTCGCTTTGAGTGGAGGTAAAGATAGTTTAGCTCTTCTATTTATGCTTAAAGCGATTTTAGGAAGAGGATTTCCAGACCTTGAATTGTACGCCATTCATGTGGGAGGCGAATTCTCTTGTGGAGCTGGTGTCGATCACAAGTTTTTGACCTCCATTTGCAGAGAATTGGAAGTGCCGCTCATTTACAGAGAATCTACACAAAAAAGAGAAACCTTAGAGTGCTACTCTTGCTCAAGAGAGCGACGAAAATTAATTTTTGAGGCAGCGAAGAGTGTGGGTGCTACAACAATCGCTTTTGGACATCATCGAGATGATCACGCACAGACTGTTTTACTCAATTTGCTACATAAGGGTGAATTTGCGGGAAATTTACCCAAAATTGAGATGCTTAACTACGGAGTTTGCCTCATTCGTCCTCTTATCTATGTCACAGAATCAGAGATCAAACATTTTGCAAAAGAAGGCGGATTCGCCCGTATCAGCTGCCAGTGTCCTGTGGGGCAAAATTCTATGCGAAAAAAAGTGGACCGTTTGTTGTCTGATATCGAAAATCTTTTTCCAAATGCTCGAGCAAATGTGGCTAGAGCAGGTCTTATTTACGGTTCTGATAAAGCAAGGAGTATCAAATGAATCATTTACCCATTCCTGCGGAACATGAAACCCGCATTTCTATAGGGGGAATTGAAATCTCTCTCGGTTTCCCTGATGAATTTTCAATGTCTTGGGTGGGCGGACAAGATGTCTTAGACCAACTGCTCGCCTCCTGGCTTGTGATTGATGCTCAAGATTGCCCCCTTAATCCAAGACTCATTGGCAAACCAGGTGTTGGAAAAACAACACTCGCCTACGCCGCCGCAAAGCATTTGGGTAAATCTGTCTTTATTTTTCAATGCACGATGGACACGCGTCCCGAAGATCTTTTGATTACACCTGTTGTAAATGAAAAGGGAGGCATTCGCTATGTCGCTTCCTCGCTTGTGACAGCGATGATTCGAGGGGGCGTTTGTATTTTAGATGAAGGAAATCGTATGAGCGAAAAATCCTGGGCCTCTCTCGCCCCGCTATTAGACACCCGCCGCTACATTGAATCGATTGTGGCAGGTCTTAAAATCAAAGCACATCCCGATTTTCGGATTTGTGTCACCATGAACGATGACGCCTCTACCTTTGAGGTGCCTGAGTACATTCATAGCCGATTACAACCTCAAATTTACCTAGAGTTTCCCGAAGCAGATGAAGAAAAAAGAATTCTGCAAGAAAATCTCCCCTGTGTTAAAGAAGAAATCTTAGATTATGTGGTGGCTTTTTTGCAGCAAGCGCATTTAGCGCAAGAAAATTACACTGTACGCGATGGCATCAATATTGCTCGATATGCGGCAAAACGACTGCAAGTTTTGGATGGAAAAGCTTCTCAAGCCTCTATTTTGCGTCAATCTATCCTGATGACACTTGGAGAGGAGGCTACAATCCACGCTCTATGACGTTTTTTATTCAAAAACAGTCTATTTATGCACTCCCTGTCCTCCATTACACCATGGAAATGGCTGTACAGGTGAAGCTCGCATTTGAGAGTTTGCAACCCGATTGTGTGGTTGTGGAGTTACCAGAACCGCTTCAAAAAGAGTGTCTACACGCTGCGACACGCCTTCCCGATATCAGTGTGATTCAATCAGACTCTCTTTATTACCTCTCAGAGCCGTGTGATGCGAGCTTTGAGGGTTTGCGCTCCGCTCTTGAAAGAAGCGTGGACGCTTACTGTATCGATCTAGATGTTGAGAGCTACCCTTCGTTTCAAGAACCTCTTCCCGACGCCTACTCAATCACCCACATTGGTCTTGAAAAATACTATGAAGCGTATCAAAAAAGCTGTTGCAGACGTGTCAAACACCCATTAGACATCAAACGGGAAATGCATATGGCAAGACGTCTAAAAGAGTTGAGCTACAGCTATGATAAAATCCTCTTTATCGGAGGAATGCATCATATTGCTTCGATTTTGGAGGCGTTGGATTTAGAGAAGTTTAAAACTTTTGAACACGCCCCCAAACAAATCAGGCGCGTAGCTACGGTGAGCGAAGATTCAAAACGGGAAATCATGGCCGAATATGGATCGATTTGTACAGCTTTTGAACACTGGCGACAAACCCCCTCTCAACCCATTTTGGATCGACAAAAGCTTGTCTACACTCTCTTTAAAGAAGCATCCAAAAAATATCACGAAAGTACTGGAAATGCTTTTTTAGGCTATCACCTAAAAAACACGATGAAATTTGTGCGCAATTACTCCCTTGTCAAAAATCAGCTCATGCCGAACTTATTCCAAATCTTAGCCGCGGCCAAAGGGTGCGTTGATCACAACTACGCCCATGCGGTTTGGTCTTGCGCTACAGAGTATCCTTTTCATAAGAATCTCGATAATCTCGAAGAACTCCCCCTCACCGCACAGCAAGTTTGGGGTAACTCAAAACAGATTCACTTCCATCTCAAACAAAAAAGTTCAAAAGCAATAGGTTTTCAAAGGCGAAAAACAGAGCGTTCCGACGTCAAATTAACACCTCCCTCCCCTTTTAGCATCTGCTCTCATCCTCCCGAAGATGCCGTCATCGAAAGTTTTGGAGAGTTTCTAAAGAAAAAAGGAAATCTAGCTCTTAGCGAACAAGCTGCTCGCACAGTTCCTTTTAGCACAAGTTTAGAGGATGGTATCGACACGCGAGAAACAATTCGCCATCTTTTTGAAAAAAAACTCTATGTAAAGGTCAATGGAAAGCCTCCTGGAGCGGCAGGATCTGTTGTTGTGATTTTTGATGAAGATTCTCAAAAATTTCCTTGGAGCACAACCTGGCATGGAGAGCATAACCAAGAGTCCGACATGGCCTTTTATGGAACAAATATCTTAGAAAATATCGTAGGCCCTGGCATTTCTCGGTGTGAATACGGAGGATTTATGATGTCGTATCCTCCAGGGCGTCTTTATGATGTGTGGAGCGACCCGGATTACGCCTCTTGCCAGAGCAAATCCGAGGTGCTTTTAAGAGCGGCCATTGAATATGCACTCAAGCCCATTATTGTTTACGTGGCAGAAAAACCTCCAAAGAGTAAAATGAAGCACTTTGCAAATAGATTTGGAAAAAAAATAGTCTACATCCCCCTTGGCTCTCTCTCATTGATCATGCTCAATAAAATCCGTGTCTTTCATGTTTTAGATGGGCACGATAAGAGAGAAATAGCTGGGGATTACATCTTTTAAGGTAAAAAATGAATCGACCAAAAATTGTATTAACAAACGATGATGGAATTGAAGCTCCAGGCATAAAAGCTCTCTGGCGCGCACTGCACAAAGCAGATTTTGCAGATCTATTCATCATTGCACCATCCGTTGAACGTTCGGGAACGGGCGTTAGCATCACTTGGGATCGCCCCATTCTTATCCAGGAGATTGAATGGGAAGAGAATACCCCCTCCTGGTCCGTAGATGGCACTCCTGCCGACTGCATTAAGATGGGAGAGCGAGTTATTTTGGGATATAAACCAGATTTTATCGTCTCTGGAGTAAATATCGGCTCCAATGCTGGTCGCAATGTACTCCACTCCGGAACCGTCGGTGCTTGCGTCGAAGGAGTCTTTCGCAATATTCCTGGCATTGCTTTTTCTTGCGAAGATTTTGAAACCCCAAACTTCCATGTAGCCGAAAGACATATCGCTCAATTGGTTCAATACGTATTGGCTAACCCTTTACCTCCAGGATGTTTTTTAAATGTAAATTTTCCAAGAACGGCTCAAGAAGATGTGGAAGGGTTTTGTCTTACACGCCAAGGCAAGGGGCGTTGGGCCGAAAACCCCTATCTCCATTTAGATGGAGAACATGGCCAAAGCTACTGGCTAGGAGGAAAGCCCGAGGAGATCGATGAAGAGGCTGATTGCGACATTGCCTGGCTTAAAAAGGGTTATATGACAGCTGTTCCGATCCATGTTCACGAACTCACCGAAAAAAGTGAGCTTGCCAAGCGACAGAAGAGTTTTGAACAACTTTTTACAGAAAAAAAGTTGTCGGAAATTCCACAGTAAAGTATTGTTGTCATGATTTTTAAATCGGGCGTATAGCTCAGCGGTAGAGCACCTGTCTTACACACAGGCGGTCATAGGTTCAAATCCTTTTGCGCCCATTTATTTTGAATTGCGGGAGTAGTTCAACTGGTTAGAGCACTGCCCTGTCACGGCAGAAGTTGCGGGTTCGAATCCCGTCTCCCGCGCATTTTTTTGCAATCCCCAAAGTTCAAAAGAATCGCTTTGTTGCCAATCTTTTTATTTTGATTCTTTTACAAAATCCAGTATGGTTCTGCACATGAAATCAGGACACAAACAATTTCGTTTTGGAAAGTACTACTTTAAATCTCTTTTTTGGTTTGTCATAGGAGCTTTTTTAGCCGCTGTTGGCATTGAAGTTGTACTCATACCCAATAACCTAATTGATGGCGGTATCGTTGGGATTTCTATGATGGCTGCCCACCTTTTTGGCAAGGGCCTCCTTCCCTATTTTATGGTTTTATTTAATCTCCCCTTTGTCATTCTCGCCTATAAACAAATCGGAAAGCACTTTGTTATCCAAATGCTTACCGCTGTCCTCCTACTCTCGCTATCAATGACGCTTTTCTATTGGATCCCTTACTGGTTTAATCTTCAACCAATTGAATTTCATGGCGATACAATAGAAATCATCGTCTTAGGTGGATTCATCATCGGAATTGGAGTTGGATTGATCATCCGTCATGGAGGATCTACCGATGGTACAGAGATCATGGGGATCATCATCAACCGCAAGCAAGGATTTACAGTTGGGCAGGTGATCCTATTTACAAACGTTTTTATTTTTGCACTCGCTGGTGTTGTTTACCAAAACTGGCACTCCGCTTTTTTATCTCTCATGACCTATGTTGTCGCCACTAAGGTGATGGATATGGTGATTGTGGGCTTTGAAGATACAAAATCTGTCATGATCATTTCTGCAAATCCCGAACATCTCATCAACGTCTTAACCGAAGAGTTGGGTATTGGACTCACCGTGATGTATGGACGAGGAGGTTTTTCTGGAGATGCGCGAGAAATTCTCTATATCGTTGTTGAGCGTTTACAGCTAGCCGAACTTAAAGAACTTGTTCACAGAGAAGATCCCAATGCTTTCATTGCAATCGAGAACCTCCATGAGGTGATCAATGGGAGACAAAACTCCTTAGTTAAGACTCAAGAGCCTTCTTCAACTGAATGAGAGGCTGTCCAGCGGGGATAGAGAGTGTGTTCTATCTTCAAAGAATCAAGTACTTTTCCCACAATAAAATTCTCCACATCTTCTAAAGATTTGGGTTGTGTATACCAAGCAGGCACCGGCGGAACAATCGTCGCTCCTAGGCGAGCGAGTTTAAGCAAGTTTTCAAGATGCAACTCACTTAAAGGGGCTTCTCTTGGGACGACTACCAAAGAGCGTTTTTCTTTTAAAGAGACATCTGCAGCTCTTCTTAGCGCATTATCACTTAAACCCATCGCAATTGCAGCAATTGTTGCCATGCTACAAGGAATAATGATCATTCCATCTGTTGAATACGACCCGCTTGCAACAGCGCATCCCACATCATGAATGGAATAAACACGTATCTTTTCTCTACAGGGTAAATGATTCACAAACTTAGAAGCTGTTGCATACTCCCTACCCATCTCTAAAGAAGCTGTATAAAGGGCGTATTGACTAAAAATAAGCTCCAATTCGTGTCCTCTTTGAAGCAATTCTTCGGCAAATCTCTTCGCTAAAATGATCCCCGAAGCACCAGAAATTCCTACAACAAAGCGACCCATATAACACCCATAAGTATAAAAAAAAGAGAGCTGAATGAAATGGCTACATTACACGTAAAAAAAAGAGGTTCGATCCCTTTGGCACTTCCTTCTGTATGAATGTATTTATTAAGTTTAGAATGAAACCACAGGAGTATCCCCCCCACAAAAAAAACTAAAAGAAAATAGATGAATGGGAAATGCGCGACTAACCCCACCCCAAAAAGCATTAAAGGACAAAGTGCATGAATAAGCTTACCCACCCATACACTCTTTTGTATCCCTAAGCTTGCCGGTAAGCTATGCAGCCTTTGAGAACAATCAAAAGCGTAATCCTGCATTGCATAAGCGATATCATTTCCAATGATCAAACACCCCGCGGCGAGCCCTAACAAAACAGGGGCCCAGTCGAGCGTTCCCTTAATTGCAGCAAAAGCCATAATAGGCCCAAGACAATGAATCGCCCCCAAAACAAAATGGCAAGAGGCGTGTATTCGCTTCATATATGAATAGAGGTAAATTAAAAGAGCTGCAAAAGGTGCCAATAGAGCGCAGAGCAGGTTGATTTGGACACAAACTAAAAGAAATACACTCAAACCGCTCCATGCAATGAACCTTGCTTGCAAGAGACTCACCCGTCCTGATGGGATGGCCCGATTTTGTGTGCGGGGATTGGCTGCATCAATTTTTCGATCGATCAGCTGATTAAAAGCCATCCCAGAAATGCGTGCCAACAAAAATGCTGGCAAAACCCAAACCCATCCATTTAAATGAGGCCCCATAAAAGCTAACAGAGCACCTGCTAAAACAAAAGGCAAAGCGAACAAGGTTTGTTCGAGACGAGTGACTTCACAAAAGGCTGAAAAACGCATAGTGTTTGAATTTTATCCTGAACTCGATTATGGATCCATAGTAATTATGGATAAAAATTATAATCACTCCCACATGGATGCATGGAGAATTTTCCGCATCCTTTCAGAATTTGTCGATGGCTTTGAAACCTTGACTAACATGGGCCCTTCTGTCTCAATTTTTGGCTCAGCGCGCATCAAACAAGAACAACCTTATTACGACTTAGCTACAAAAGTGGCTGAAAAAATCGCTGAAAAAGGTTTTGGAATCATCACAGGAGGTGGTCCTGGTATCATGGAAGCGGCCAACAAGGGAGCTCAGCAAGCCAAAGGACGCTCTTGTGGTATCAGTGTCAGTCTGCCCTACGAAGAGACGAGCAATTCTTATATTGACCCTGCATACAATCTAAAATTCCGCTATTTTTTTGTACGTAAGGTAATGTTTATTCGCTATGCCCAAGCTTTTATTTTTCTGCCCGGAGGAATGGGAACGCTCGATGAATTCTTTGAGGCTCTCACCCTAATTCAAACAAACAAAATCAAACCCTTTCCTATCTATTTAATGGGGTCCGATTACTGGGAGGGGCTTTTTAAATGGCTTAAAGCAACCCCTTTTGAAGAAGGGTATATTTCTAAGGAAGATCTCAACCGCTGTCAAATCACAGATGACCCTGTGTTTGTGGCAAATGAGATCGAGAAACACTACAAAAAAGTTGGGGAAATCACTACTTTTGAGCTGGGCGGTTAGTCCGATCTGGAGTGAAACAAACATAGGCGCTTAGAGAGCCCTCTCAGAAGTTTAGCTAAAAATACTTTGCAGTTCACGCTTCTGTGTATGTGTTACAATCTAAAAAAGTTAGCGATGTGCTAATAGAGAATTTTTGGGGATTTTCGACCCAAGCCACTTTAGTGGTCGGCAGTTGAGGGATCTCGAGCGAAGATAGTACATATGGTACAGCGGGCTCGAGATCTCTCAACTGGGACTAAAGGACCCCAAAACGGACGCAAGCTTGAGTTATTCAATGATCTCAGTTTGTAAAGTCGCATCCAGACTCAATTAAGTCATCAATATACTTAATATCGTACTTTGATTTTAAAAAATCCTTATTATTTAACATATACTGATGAAAAGCAATTGTAGAATGCACACCGCCAATATAAAACTCCTTAAGCGCTCTTTTTGTATGCGCGATCGCCTCTTCACGATCCGCTCCTCTCACGATAAGTTTGGCAATCATAGAGTCGTAGTAGGGCGGAATTTTATATCCTGAATAACACGAGCTATCAACACGTACATGCGGTCCACCGGGGAAAATACACTCCTCGACGAGACCTGGAGAAGGAGCAAAATGATTAGAAGGGTTTTCTGCATTAATACGACACTGAATCACATGTCCATTGAAATGCACATCCTTTTGCTTGATCTTCAGTTCATGTCCCATCGCAATGCGTAACTGCTGCTGCACAAGATCAATCCCTGTAAGCTCTTCTGTCACGGTATGTTCCACCTGAATACGCGTATTCATTTCCATGAAATAGAAATTTAAATTTTTATCAAGCAAAAACTCTACAGTTCCTGCAGAGTGGTATTTAGCAGCTTTAGCAATTCCTATTGCAGCACGCCCCATCTGCTGACGCAATTCATCCGAAATCATGGGGCTTGGCGCCTCTTCAATCAGCTTTTGACGCCGTCTTTGAATACTACAATCCCTTTCTCCTAGATGAATGTAGTTACCGTACTTATCTCCTAAAATCTGCACTTCGATATGACGGGGAGTCACGATCATTTTTTCTAAATAAACATCGGGATTATTAAAGCTCACTTCAGCCTCTGTCCGCGCTGCTGAAAAAAATCGAGAAAACTCTTCTTTGTTGTGTGCAATACGGATTCCTTTGCCACCACCTCCGGCGACGGCTTTGATAAAAATAGGGAAACCAATCTCTTTTGCAACCTCTAAAGCTTCATCATACGTCTCCACAATCCCAACAGAGCCCGGAATAACAGGACATTTTACACTTTTTGCTAAAGCTTTTGCTTTTGCTTTATCTCCTAAGAGTGAGATTGATTTAGGAGAAGGTCCGATAAAATTAAGACCGCAACTCTCACAGATTGAAGCAAAATTGGCATTTTCGCTTAAAAATCCGTAGCCAGGATGAATTGCATCCGCTCCAGTAATTTCACACGCAGATAAAATATTGGCCACTTTTAGATAAGATTTAGCAGCTGGGGGCTCTCCTATACATACAGCCTCATCTGCAAAAAGCACATGGAGCGCTTCAGCATCAGCTTGTGAATAGACTGCGACTGTTTGAAGACCTAAATCGTGCGCCGCACGGATCACACGCACAGCAATTTCTCCACGATTTGCAATAAGAATTTTTTTCATGAAGTGCCTAAGGTTTATGTAATTTTGAACATCTCTGTTCCAAACTCAACAGGTTCGCCATTCTTGATCAAGATCTCCTCAACCTTTCCACTCACTTCCGACTTCACTTCATTCATCACTTTCATCGCTTCAATGATACACACGATGCTACCCTTTTCAATTGTATCGCCCACTTTTACAAAAGATGGATCTTCTGGTGAAGAGGCAGCATAAAAAGTGCCCACCATCGGAGAGGTGACAAAAACACCCTTTTTTGGCTCTTGGACAGCTTGTAGAGCAGGCTGCGGGGCCATTTGTTCATGAGTTGTTGGAACTGGAGCGTAATGAACCGGCTGAACAGGAGCTCCAACACTCTCTTTTTCGATTTCTATCTCAAAATCATCTTTTTTAAACGCGACCCGCTTTATCTTCATGCGCTCCATGGCTAACATGAGTTTTTCGATTTGTTTTAGATCCACACTACCTCTTTTTTTATACGCGTTGAATATATTCTTTCGAGCGAGTATCCACCTTGATTACATCTCCAGATGCAATAAAAGGGGGGACTTGAATCGTTGCTCCAGTTTCTAAAACAGCTTCTTTTGTCACATTTGCGATTGCATTTTTCTCTGTAGCTGCATCTGTTTTAGAAACCATCAATTCCATAAACTGAGGCGGTTCAACTGTAAAAATCACATCTCCATAAAAAGTAGCTTGTAATTCAACGCCTTCCTTCAAAAAATTAACACTCTCTCCAATAACCTCCGGAGAGACTAGCACCTGTTCGAGATTGCCAATATCTAAAAACAAATAGTTCTTTCCCTCTAGATAAAGGTACTCAAGTTCTCGCTCTTCCAAGGTCACAACTTCTAGTTCTTGTCCAATCTTAAAGTTTTTTTCACTCATCTTATCAGTTGTCAGATCGCGGATCTGAGCTTTAATAAAAGGTTGACCCTTAGGGGCTGTTACTTTTACAACAGATTCTATACGAAACAGTTTTTTGCTAAGGGACAGAGTCATCCCAGGTGTAAGTTGTTGACTTGTTACCATAATTGATTATTTATCTCCGTATCCTCTTAATTCTTGAATCCCCTTTGCAAGATCTTTCTCTTTAAACAAATAGGTTCCTGCAACCAAAACATTGGCTCCGGCTTCTATACAAAGCGGCGCTGTTTGTGCATCAACTCCTCCGTCCACTTCGATGAGAAAAGGAGAAAGCGTTTCCCCTTTTTTAGGGATCTGCCCCCCTTCACGAATATTGAATTGATCACATGTCTCTCGCAATAAACGCACTTTATCCACAATCTCATGATGAAATTGCTGCCCCCCAAATCCCGGCGGGACTGTCATCATCAAAATCAAATCACAATGCGTTA
This sequence comes from Chlamydiales bacterium, assembly GCA_022601475.1. GTDB lineage: Bacteria > Chlamydiota > Chlamydiia > Chlamydiales > JAAKFR01 > JAJACO01. Next base: position 5,753 of record JAJACO010000027.1, on the reverse strand, counting down.
AATACTTTACAGCAAATTCCACAGATGTTTCGGGACGGAAGGCTAACCCTGCCTGAATACCGCATCTACGAATAAATTTTAAAGTGTCTTCGACACCTTCTGTCGCTTCAAAATGGAAGGTAATGCGATCAGCGCCCGCCTCCACAAGACTTTCAATATATTCATACGGATTATAAATCATGATATGAACATCTAAGAAAAGCTCTGTAGCGCGATTAATTGCTGAAAGAGCTTTGGGGCCTAAGGTGAGATTAGGAACAAAATGTCCGTCCATAATATCCACATGGATCGCATCGGCACCCGCCTCCTCAATTCTTTTAGCTTCATCGGCAATATGGCCAAAATCGGCAGCCAAAATAGAGGGAGCTATTAGAATTTCTTCTTGTTTTGACATGTAGTTAACCCTGTTGCAAAGAACAGAGTTTATACAGATTTTTCCATCGAAAGTCAAGAATCAGTAGAATCATTTTTGATGGTGTGCTAAGGTAGCGAGGTTTTAAGAGATTATTATTTTTATAAATGTCAGAAAAACCTAAGGAATTCTTTACGTCGAGATGGGGACTGATCCTCTCGATGATGGGGGTTGCCGTTGGTGCTGGTAATATTTGGCGTTTTTCTCGCGTCGTAGCCCAAAATGGGGGCGGATCTTTCATTATCCCCTGGCTTGTCTTCTTATTCCTCTGGTCTATCCCCTTAATCTTTGCCGAAATCGCAATGGGAAAGCTGATCCGTAGAGCTCCCATTGGAGCGCTTGCTAAAACAGCTGGAAGAGCATTTGGTTGGATGGGAGCCTTCATCTCTCTTGTAACAACGGGTATTTTATTTTATTACTCAGTTGTTGTGGGGTGGGGCTTTAGATACTTCTTTTTTAGCATCACAGGCCAGCTCACAGCTTCCACCGACCACCACGCTTTATGGGAAGGATACACCCACAGTCTTCAGCCTCTTTATTTTCACTTTGCCGCGATATTAATTGGGTGCTTCATCATTCATAGAGGAATCACCAAAGGAATCGAACTGAGCAATAAAATCTTAGTCCCTTCTCTTATCATTATTATTCTTATCATCGCTGTACGCGCTGTAACCCTCCCGGGAGCGTGGCAAGGCGTCTCTTATTTCTTCACTCCTCATTTTAAAGACCTACTCAATTACCGAGTGTGGATTGAAGCTCTTACTCAAAATGCGTGGGACACAGGAGCCGGGTGGGGTCTACTTCTTGTTTACTCGGGCTATATACGCCAAAAAGAGAGTGTAACAATCAATGGATGCCTCACGGCATTTGGAAATAACTTGATCTCCTTAGTCATGGGTATCACGATTTTTGCTACCGCTTTTTCTCTCGAGCATCAATGGGGAATTCAGTCTTTGATTACAGGCGAAGGAAGCACAAATACAGGCTTAACATTTATTTATTTACCAAAGCTCTTTCAAGCACTTCCTGGCGGGCCCCAAGTTCAATCAACATTTGCTTCGATCTTTTTTCTTGCCTTTGCTTTTGCGGCTCTCAGCTCCATGATTTCCATGCTCCAGCTCACTTCGCAGGTCTTAAGCGAACTCGGACTCAAGTTTAATGGGGCGATTCTTTTAACTGGCTTTTTGGCGCTTGTTTTGGGGGCCCCCTCAGCCCTAAGCATGGCATTTTTCGATAATCAAGACTGGGTATGGAGCGTGGGATTGATTATCAATGGGTTATTCATTGCCTTTGGAGTCATTCGCTATGGAGTTAATCGTTTTAGAAAAGAGGCTGTGAACGCCTCTCCTAACGACTTTAAGGTAGGTAAATTTTATAATGTAATTATAGGCGTTTTAGTCCCCGCGCAAGGAATTATTCTGATTGGATGGTATTTTTATCAAAGCTTTGCACAAACCGAGTCTGGATGGTGGAATCCCCTCTCCATTTATAGCGTCGGAACAATTCTCTTTCAGTGGGGCATCGCCCTCATTGTCTTTTTAATTTTGAATAAGTGGATGGTTAATAAAACTCTTGGCACTTCCTCAAAAGCGTGACATTAACCGCAAAATAGTTTAAGATTAAGTTATTATGGGTATTTCAACTCTAGCAACAATGATCTTAGTATGCGGGAGTGTCTGCGGTGGATTTGTATGGATGCTTTTTTTAGCGCTTTCTCAGAATAGACAAAACGCCGAAAACGAAGAAGACCAAAAACCCGAAGCTCAAATAAGTAAGGAAATTTAGCATGGATGAACCTCGCAATATAAATTGGATCTTGACTCTTCTAATGTCTTTATTTTTTGGGACATTGGGCGTAGATCGTTTTATAATGGGACATGTAGGTTTAGGCCTGCTTAAGCTCATCACCGGTGGAGGCTTTGGAATCTGGTGGTTGATCGATGTGATCCTTATTGCAACAAAACACCAATTCAAAAACATCAATTGGGTTGACTAGACGTGTCGTCCTCCCAGGCAATAGAACCTAAGACTCGGCACCTCCTCCTCTGCCCCAAGCAAATCACGGAAAATCCCCCCAATTACCCCAAAAAAATTGCAATCATCTGCGCTGTTGTAGGTTTACTCATTGCCGCAATCGGGGCTTTGTGCTTTGCGGGAATTTTTCCTGTTGAAATCTTGGGTGGATCCATCGGTATGATTATTTGCCTTATCGTTGGCGCTACAATCCTTTTTCCCTCCGCGTATTTCGTCTGGAAGCTCTGGTAAGATCAACTCAAAAAAAAATAATGTTGAAAAAAAACATTCTTAACCTTATGTTAACACTCGAAACGTAGAATCCAAATTCACTTTGGAAAAATAGCTCAAACACAGAACGAGCTAAAACCTAAAAATTTTACTTAGATAAACCAACAAAAACTCTTGGAGGTATAAAATGTTCGGCACTGCCAGTACTACAGTCCAGTCTAGTTTAGACGATATTCAGAACAATCAACAAACTGAAAACCTAACTGAAAGCTCAATGAAAGGGCGCTCCGTTAGTAAATGGAGCTGCAACCCTTGTTTAACTGCAATTAAGTGGATAGCTGTTGCAACTCTTGTAGCTGGCGTAATCGTCGGAGCTGCAGGCCTATTAGTCCACCTTGGTCTTATTCAATTTGCAATAGCAAATATTGGATTTATGTCCAGTTCAACAGGGCTATTTACAGCGATTGCTGGCTTAGGAACAGCCGTCATTTTGACAACTCTTTTAAGCATTAAATGCTGTTTAGATAAGGCGCACGACAAAAGAAATGCAATTCCTCTAGGCTCTAATCCGGAAAACAAAGAAACAACTCAGAGCTAAAAGTTCAATTTATTTGGATTTTTTTTCGAAAAAGGCATAGAATTATCTATGCCTTTTTTGTATATTTAGATTACCCAAAGAATTGTTTTTTGACAAAAATACCCTTAGCCGAAAAACTCCGCCCCAAGAATATACAAGACATTGTCGGCCAATCACACCTTGTTGGTAAAAATGGTTTTTTAACACATCTTATCAACCAAAAAAAACCACTCTCTCTTATTTTATGGGGCCCACCAGGTTGTGGCAAAACAACTCTTGCAAAGCTTTATGCAAAAAGCTTTGAGGCGCGATTTGTTTCTTTGAGTGCTGTATTTAGTGGGGTGGCCGACCTAAAAAAAATCATCCAAGAGAGCCTACAAAACCCTCTTTTTTATAAGAGCACCCTCCTTTTTGTGGATGAAATCCACAGATTTAATAAAGCGCAACAAGACGCTTTTCTCCCCTATTTAGAAAATGGAACCCTTATATTAATTGGCGCCACAACCGAAAATCCCTCTTTTTCTCTCAATAACGCTCTACTCTCTAGGTTGAGAGTCCTCACTTTAGACCCCCTTTGCTCAAATGATCTTGAAAAATTAATCTGTAGTTATGAGCAAAAATATACAGCTCTAAATGTGACCGAAGAAGCGAGAAATAAACTCATCGAAATCAGTGCTGGGGATGGGCGTTACTTATTGAATATGATTGAAAATCTTGAGAATGCAAAAATTGATCGTCCTCTTGACCTAAAAAATCTCTGCTCCTTTGTCCAAAAACGGAGCGCTCTTTTCGATAAAAAGGGAGATTCTCACTACAATCTCATCTCAGCGCTTCACAAATCTGTAAGAGGCTCTGACCCCGATGCAGCTCTTTATTGGTTTGCTCGGATTCTTGAGGGAGGAGAAGACCCCTTATTTGTTGCACGCCGCCTAATCAGAATGGCCATTGAAGATGTGGGGTTAGCTGATCCAGAAGCCCTCAAGCTATCCATAAGCGCTCGCGATGCGTATCAAATGCTTGGCAGTCCCGAGGGAGAACTTGCCCTAGCTGAGGTTGTCGTCTATCTCGCCCTTTGCCCCAAAAGCAACGCTCTATATACAGCCTATAGCCAAGCTAGAGAACTTGCAAAAAAAACAAACCATCTAAACCCTCCAAAAATTATTTTAAATTCCCCCACCTCAATGATGAAGGAGCAAGGGTATGGAAAAGGATATCAATACGACCACAACACAATCTTGGGATTTTCGGGTCAAAATTATTTCCCCGAATCTATACCAAGAAGATCTTTCTATACTCCTGTAGAACGTGGGTTTGAACGAAATCTTAAAAAAAGAATAGAGTATTTTGAAGGCTTACGTAAACAACCTTGATTTTTAGCTAAATTTGAACTATACTTCTCGCATTCAGCTTGTTTAGGAAGGTTGCTATGGGAAAAACCCTCCGTTTGCTTTTTAACCTACACCCCGGTGAAGCTCAAAAGGCGAGTCTCTTTATTTTCTTAGGTCTCCTATGGAGCATGGGAGGGTACGGAATACTCGTGCTCTCCGAGGGGATGTTCCTACAGCATGTGGGCACAAACGCGTTACCCTCCACCTATCTTATCATCGCACTTTGTATGTGCTCTCTCTCAACAATCCTAATCTATGCTTTAAACCGTATTTCTATCCGCCTACTACTTTTTTCTTTGATCTTGGTTTGGAGTTTGAGCATTTTAACGTTTGCGACCCTCTACTCAAGTTATGGCGACAACTCTATCTACTGGTATTTTTTTAAAATTGTGGGATGGATGATCCCTATCTCCACCTATATTGTTTACTGGGCCTTTGCCGACCAATATTTTGATCTACAAGACGGCAAGCGTTTTTTTTGCCTCTTTAATTCAATCACTTTTTTAGGAGATGCTCTCGGAGGTGGAAGCACCTCTTTTTTTCTGAATCATCTAAAAGTCTCGGGGCTTATGCTTTTATTTGCCTCTTGTTTATTAGCTTCGCTCCCCTTTATTCTAATCATAACAAAAAAACTACAACCTGTTCTAGAAGAACACTCTGAGAGTATTGACTCCACATCTTCTATCAATCTTTTTTCTATCTTACGCTCTATTTTCAAATCAAAATTCACTCTCTATCTCATCGTTTTTTACTTTTCGATGCAATTATTAGCGATTGTTACAGAATTCAACTACATGAAAGTATTTGAGATAACTTTTCACTCCTCATCTGATAACTCTCTTACCGAGTTTATCGGCTCCTGTGGAATGTGGATTTCATTGGGTAATATGTTCTTTGGAATGTTTATTTATAGTCGTTTTGTCAAAAAATTAGGTATCAATAACATTGTACTTGTCGCTCCTACTATTTTCTTTGGAATTCTCTCCGTTTGGTTATTCAAAGAAGCTCTTCCCATTGCAGTCTTTGGAATGATTGCTCGCGAGGGTATAGTTTATTCTCTTGATGATAATAATTTGAATCTCCTCCTCTCTGGTGTCCCCATCAAAATCAAAAATCAAGTGCGCATCACAAT
>JAJACO010000026.1 GCA_022601475.1 Chlamydiales bacterium | reverse complement strand
TGATGGGTGAGTTTAGCAAAAGCATGCACCGTAGAGGGGCTTGTAAAGACAATCTCATCATACTCATCTAGCGAGGGGAGATGCACTGGATTAAAAAATGTATCATAAAGAACCAAGGACAGAAACGAAATCGCGTTGCGCTCTAAATATTGAAAAATAACGGGGCGTGAAAGCTTAGAGTGAGGAAAAAAAATGCAAGGTGCACGCAAATCAAGAGTTTTTAACAGCTCCACCACGCCCTCTGCTGTCTGTTCTTGCGGATACAGTGTTTGATAATCCGACAAGAGTTCTGCTGTAGCTGTTCCAACACAGATATACTGTTTTTTATGTAAATCTAAGAGACTGAGCTGTTGGGCATACTCTAAAAAAATAGACACAGCCGAGCGACTGGTAAATAAAATATGCGTAAAATTTTCAAAGTTTAAAAAAGCATTTTTTACTGCGCCTTCAAGTGGTCTTGCCATAATTCGAATCAAAGGTAAATGCGTCAGCTCATGCTCGCCTTTATAGCGGCTAGGATCTAGGCCTAAGTACAAGACTCTCTTGCTTTTCATTCTCTTCACTGTTACCTTACACCTCTTTTACTCGGAGAAAATTTATGCCTACGCCAATTAATCACTCACCAAAAAACTGTGTACCGCACAATTGCATCGACTTCAAGAAGTGGGGGTTCACCGCCAAAAATATTGCAAAATGCGCTGCTATTTTTTTGGCAATCTCAGCTGCTACTGTCACTCTCACAACTTTAATGATATGCCTTCCCCATGCGACCGTAGGTCTTTACTTCACAACGTGGAGTGTGGTTCTTTTATCCATCGCTTCTCTGATCACAGCTGTTGTTTTTCACTGCAAAAAGGGTGCCGAAGAGCTCTAGCATCTCTAAATCTTCCTCTTTTGCTAAAATTGCAAGAGAACCTTGAAGAGGGGTTGTTTTGCCGGGGAGTGTAAGACGTGAGAGGTGCGTCAGCCCCAAACGCATGAGAGCTGCCTCTGCAATCACCACGCCGTCAAGCTGCTCTTGCTGTAATTTTGCAATTCTTTGTTCGATCGTCCCACGAATATCTACAAATTGGGCATTTGGAAAAAGGGTGCGCACCGCCTTTTCTCGATTGGGAGAGGAGGTGGCAACTACTCCTTTAGAGGGCAGAGCGGTGCCTTGTTTTAAGACCAACGAGTCCGAAGCATTTAAACAAGGGGTCAGCGCGGCTAGTTTTAATCCAAGAGGCAAAGGATCTGGCAAGTCTTTAGCAGAATGAATAGAAAGACGACACTCCCCTCTAAGCTGCATTTGATCGATGGCGCGGGTAAAAAAATCGGTCTTATTCAGAGTGCGCAGCGAAGTTGTTTGGTCGTGATCTCCGTGGGTTTTGACATAGACGGGTGTCAATTGAATATGAGAAAAGTGCGCTTTAAGATATCCGTTTACCTCTTTTACTTGCGCTTTTGACAAAGCAGAGGCGCGAGCGCCCACTGTAATTTTAATTGATGATGGCTTGGATAGCTTCTTCAACACGCTCGATACCTATTATTTCAATTGCTAAATCGGGAAGTTCGCTTTTTTTAGGAACAAGCGCTTTTTTAAAGCCCATATGCAGCGCCTCTTTGAGTCTCTCTTGAATCCGCCCTACACTTCTCACCTCTCCTCCAAGACCCACCTCTCCAATAATCACTGTATCTGGGTCTACCTGTCGATTGGTCAAAGAGGAGGCAACAGCTAAAACAATTCCAAGATCAATCGCGGGTTCTACAATTTTAAGGCCTCCAGCAATAGAGACAAAAACATCTCGATTGTGTAACTGATAACCTACACGCTTTTCTAATACAGCAAGAAGCAAGGCTAAACGGTTAGGATCTAAACCTGCAGATCTTCGAGAGGGCGTACTAAAAACAGTGTCTGTAACAAGCGCTTGCACCTCGATTAAAATAGGGCGCGTTCCCTCTACTGTTGGAATTACAACGGAGCCTGAATTCTCTTTCATTCGCTCTTCTAAAAAAATCTGAGAGGGATTAGAAACCTCAATCAATCCCTTTTCTTGCATCTGAAAGACTGCAATCTCATCGGTTGAGCCAAAACGATTTTTTACAACGCGCATTAAGCGGTAATTATTTTGACAATCCCCTTCAAAGTAGAGCACTGTATCTACGAGATGCTCAAGCACACGCGGTCCCGCAATCTCTCCTGATTTTGTGACGTGGCCAATAAGAAAAATCGAAATTCCTCGCCCTTTTGCTAAATGCATTAACTCTGTAGCCGTCTCGCGCACTTGAGAGACCGAACCTGGCGCCGAGCTAATCTCGCTTTTATAAACAATCTGAATAGAATCGATGATCACAACATCGGGCTGCACTTGATCGATGTGCGATTTGATTAACGAGAGATTGGTTTCGGATAAAAGCAGAAGATTGTTCGAAGAAACTCCAATGCGTTTAGCTCGCATGGAGGTTTGTGCTACCGACTCTTCTCCACACACATAAAGTACAATTAAACCTTGTTTAGCGATGGCGTGCGAGGTTTGCAATAAAAGGGTGGACTTTCCAATCCCTGGATCTCCTCCCACAAGAATGAGCGACCCTGGCACGATCCCTCCACCAAGCAACTGGTCTAATTCTGCAATATGCGTGCGCATTCTAGGGGTATCTTCTACTGAAACATCGTTAATACGAACAGGCTTTGAGGGAGGGGATTCACTAAAACGGGCGGGAACACGCTGAATATCGGGTTCTTCGTGGAACGTATTCCATTCTGCACAAGAAGGACACTGTCCCGTCCATTTTGTCTGGGAATGTCCACAATCAGCACAAGCCCATAAGGTTTTTTCTTTTGGCATCGCTTTAGCCCTCTATAATTGTAAGTGCATTTTTAGCAGCTTGAATCTGCGCTTCTTTTTTGGATAACCCTTCTCCTTCAGCCAATTTTTCTTCGTGGATCCAAACTCCCACTTTAAAGATTTTTGCATGTGAGGGGCCCATTTCTTCTAATACGCGGTAAGTGGGGGTCACTTGGTGATTTTTTTGGGTAAAATCTTGGAGTTCCGCCTTCCAATTGCGCATTGGCTCTGCAACCTGTTGATCGATGTGCATTTGAAAATGAATAAATAAAAAAGCGCGCGCAGCCTCAATCCCTTGATCTAAGTAGATAGCTCCAATCACAGCCTCAAAGAGATCTGCCAAAATGGATTCCCGCCCCTTTCCCTGGTTCTGTTGTTCTCCTTTACCCAAAAGCATCTCTGTTTCAATCCCAAGTTGTTGCACATACCCCGCGCAAGCGGGCGCATCGACAAGCTGTGAGCGAATTTGAGATAAAGCTCCTTCATCTAACTGAGGATAGGCTTGAAATAAATAATCAGCGACAAGCAAGCCCAAAACCGAATCTCCTAAAAACTCAAGTCGCTCATTGTGAGAGGTGCAAGTTTCGCGATTTTCATTCCAATACGAGCGGTGCGTAAAAGCGAGCGCGAGCCACTCTTTATTTTGAAACTGCACCTTTAGCTTCTGCTCAATAGAAAAAAGATCCATGGGGATTGAAGACAAAAATTAAATAAGTTAATATTAGATTATCTAGATCCTACAGGAAATGTATGAAAAAGTCCAAAACCTATCGCGAACTGCAATTCGAAAATGAACACGTCTGTGTATGGAAAACCTTGATATCTCCCAATCAACCCCTTGATACCCAAAGCTATCAGCTAGGACATATCGTTGTTGATTCCAAAAAAGCGTACTGGATAGATACAAATTCCAATCCAGAAGTCCACCCCCCTCAAAATTTAACTAATGAATCGACTGAGGTGATGGTTATTGAAATGAAGAAATTAAAAGATCATCCCTTGCCGAGTATTCCCCTAGACTAGTAGAATGTTTGGATGCGCTATACCGTATCCTCCGATCAACTCAAGTTTTTTTACCAAAACCTCTATCTTGAATTAGAAAATGTCATTTCTGATCAAGAGGCTGACTCGCTTAAAAAAGCGATTGAGGCCGTGCTTAAAAAAAGCCCAGGTTATTCCTCAAAAAATCTCTATCGCTCGCTCGCTCGCATCCACAAACTGGCCCTAAAAAATGGATGGGGAGAGATTGCCTCCGCTCTTCTGAAAAAAAAACAGCTGCGCATTGAATCAGACCAATACTTTACAACGCCTCCTTCTCTAGAAGAACCTCTAGATGAAGAGCGTATCGCCTTGCTCATCAACCTAGAGACAAACATTGGCATCTTTTGTCTCAACGACCTTCCCAAATCAAATCTTTACAACTCTAGCGGCAACTGCTATTTTCTTTTGATCATGACAACAAAACGTTTGCATGACCAACTCAATCCTTTGCTTGTTAGGTGAACTTTGATCGATCGAGAAGCTGTCGTTATCTTTATTATCACAATCATCTTTTTGCTCTTGTTTGTAGTAGCAGGAGTAAGAGATATTTTAAAGCGAAGAGAAGATGAAGAATAAGTGGTACTCCAAAGGACTCAACTTTAAGTGCACAGGATGTGGAAAATGTTGTACGGGCTCTCCCGGCTATGTTTGGGTGAATGAGCAAGAGATTGAACAGATGGCTGATTTTCTTAAAATTTCTCCCCAAGAATTTAGAAAACTGTATGTAAGGCGAGTGGGTCAACGCTACTCTCTTCTGGAATCGAAACAAACCTACGACTGTGTTTTTCTAAAAGATAAGCAGTGCGCTCTTTATGGTGCGCGTCCCACCCAATGTCGCACCTTCCCCTACTGGCCACAAAACCTCTCCTCTCAAGAAGCGTGGGATGAAGCAGCGCAACACTGTGAAGGGATCGACACTAAAGCGCCTCTGGTCCCTATTGAACAGATCGAAGAGCAGCAACTTATTCAAATAGGTCACAATGGAAAAGATCGCGCATAAAACAATTCTAATAGGCGCTGGCAAAGGAGGCGTTGGCAAATCCACCCTCACGCTCAATTTAGCGATTGCATGCGCAAAAAAAGGACTCCAAGTGGGCGTGCTCGATGCAGACCTATACGGTCCTTCTATTCCGCTGATGATGGGGCTGCGTACTCTTTCTCCTCCGACGACTCCCGATGGACAAATCGCTCCTTTCTCCAAATTTGGGATCCACACACTCTCTCTTGGTTTTTTTATGGAAGAGGAGCGCTCGATGTTGTGGCGCGGGCCGATGCTTCATTCCCTACTTGAAAAACTGATCACCCAGGTGAACTGGCCTCCACTCGACCTTTTACTGATCGATCTCCCTCCTGGCACCGGAGATGTCCCTCTCTCTCTACCTAAACTTCTCTCCATCGATGGGAGTGTTGTGATCACAACACCGCAGCAAGTTGCCTTTTTAGATGTGATCAAAGCAACAAACGCCTTTAAACAACTCTCGATCCCCACCTTCGGTCTAATAGAAAATATGGTCGGCCTTCCCTTTGGCAAAACACAAGGAGCAGCGTATGCCAAACAGCTCTCTCTTCCTTTTTTAGGTTCTATCCCACTCGACACAAACCTCTGCTCAAGCGCAGATCTAGGAGTGCCCTACGCCTTTTCTGCACCGGAAGATAAATTCTTTGCTCCTCTTGCTGAGAAACTCCTACTGGAGTATGTTTCGCTATAAAGGAAATTTATGAAAGAAACAAAATTTGTGATTGATGCAAACACGCAAAAAAACATCGACAGCTGGTTACAAGGCAACTATGACGAGGCATCAAAAACAGAAATCCGTCGTTTACAACAAGAAAACCCCGAGGAGCTTTTAAACGCCTTCTATCAACCTCTGAATTTTGGAACGGGAGGACTGCGAGGAATCATGGGAGTGGGCACCAACCGGATCAATCCCTATACCGTCCGCGCCACTACACAAGGGCTTGCCAACTACATACTCAAACAACCTGGCTCGCATCACAAAGTTTTAATCGGTTACGACTGTCGACATCACTCTCAAGAACTCGCTTTAGAGGCCGCCAAAGTCTTAGCAGCCAACCAAATCGAAGTCTTTTTTTTTAAAGAGCTACGCCCAGTAGCGCTCATCTCCTACGGAGTGCTCTACCACAAATGCATCGCCGGCATCATGATCACCGCCTCTCACAACCCTCCCGCCTATAACGGGTATAAAGTGTATTGGTCGTATGGAGGACAAGTGCTCCCCCCTCACGACCAAGGGATCATCGAAGAGGTGAACAAAATCACAGACAACTCTCTTGTTAAAATCGCAAATGCTCAAAACCCCCTCATCCACACACTTTCTGATGAGGTAGATCAATCCTACATCAAAACCCTGCGTTCTTTACAACTGCACGACGGGGACAATCATTCTCATGGAAAAGATCTCAATATCATCTATACAAGCTTGCATGGCGGAGGCATCACCATGGTTCCCCCTGTCCTAAAAGACTGGAGTTTTACTAACCTACACATTGTTGAAGAGCAAAAAATACCCGACGGTAGCTTTCCCACCATTCAATCTCCCAATCCCGAAGACCACGCAGCGATGGCTCTTGGCATAAAAAAACTCCAACAACAAAAAGGTGATCTTTTAATCGGAACAGATCCTGATTCCGATAGATTAGGGCTCGTTGTGCTGCACAATAACAAACCCTTTTTCTTTGATGGCAACCAAACAGCGTGTCTACTGCTCGAACACATCTGCCGCTCTCTCAAACAAACACACACAATGCCCCCCAAACCAATGTTTATCAAAACCATTGTGACAACAGAGCTTTTTCGCAAAATTGCCGAACACCACCAAGGGGGTTGCCTCGACGTGCTCACAGGCTTTAAATACGTGGGAGAAAAAATTCATCAATGGGAAGAGGAGAAAAAAGCAGATACCTCTCACCATCACTTCATCTTTGGAGCAGAAGAGAGCTACGGTTACCTGCATGGAACACACGTGCGAGATAAAGATGCTATGATCTCAGCGGCCAGTCTCTGTGAAGCGGCGCTTCAAATGAAACAACAGGGTAAAACGCTCGTTGACCTTCTCTATGAGATCTACCAAACATACGGCATCTACCGAGAAAAACTCCTCTCTCTTACGCTCGAGGGCAAAGAGGGTGCGGATAAAATCAAGCAGATGATGGAACGTTTGCGCCATACACCACCCACTCAAATAGCTGATTTGCCAGTGACCTGCATCGAAGATTACCTGCTACGCAAAAGCTCTCCTAGCAATGAACCCATTCTCTTACCCAAGTCAAATGTCCTACGCTTTTGGCTCTCCGATGGCACAAAACTCGTGATCCGTCCCTCGGGGACAGAACCTAAAATCAAGATTTACTGTGGTGTACAAGACAAGCACCACCACAAAGATAGACATTCTTTAGAGAAGGCGATTGCTGTTTGCGATACGAAGCTAGATGAGATCCTAGCTCTAACCAAAAAAATGCTTCTTGCCTAAAGTAGCCGCGCCAATGGGTCGCGAGCTGTTTTTATGTTTATAATCATGAGAGAAAGAGAGAGAGAGACCCACGAAATTCCACCCAAAATAGCACAAGTCATAACAAGAAAAGCGATGTGTGGGGTCAAGGTTGCAATAACGAGACAAGCAAGTCCGGTGACAATATCAGCGACGGCGCACTTAGCCAGCGTAGAACGTTCCATCTGATTCCAATTGAATGACTTCGAAGCAGCATAGATAGCTGTACTCATAATTAATCCTCCATTTTGTAATTATTTTAATATATTTCTAATTATTAACAAATGATTAAAAAATTTCATATTAATATTGCTATTCTTTTTTTTGCATAATTTTTTTTTAACCTTAAAAGACCTGGATTTCGGGTTACTCAGATCGGATTGAAATAGCTGGCTCTATATCGAGACCGTTGCATAACTCAAG
>JAJACO010000025.1 GCA_022601475.1 Chlamydiales bacterium | reverse complement strand
GAATTTTTGGGGATTTTTGTCCAGGCCACTTGAGTGGCCGGCAGTTGGGGGATCTCGAGCGAAGATAGTACATATGGTACAGAGAGCGAGAGATCTCTCAAATGGGGCAAAAAGGTTCCAAAACGGACGCAGGCTTGAGTTGTTCAATGGTCTCAATTTAGAGTTTGACCTAGAAGCTGGGTATCTCTTTTCAGATTATTTTCGGGCAATTAACCTTGTTTTTCCTAATTTCTTAACAGGGCTTGGGCAAAATAATAGCGACTTGCAGCTATCGGGTCCCTACATCACTCTCAACATAAGTGGATTTTAAGAGCGGCGTGAAGTTTCTGAGGGATTCGGTTTAGCTCGGTTAGCAGAAGCTATAAAAGCTTCGATTAGAGCTGTGCGGATCCCATGTTTTTCTAAAGAACGGATGCCTGCGCTTGTCGCTCCACCCGGAGAGGCAACTTTCCATCTGAAGTTGCTCGGGTGAGAGGAGGAGGCGTTTAGCGTAGTTACGGTTCCATGGAGCATTTTTTTGGCAAGCTCTAGGCCTAGCTCTGCAGAGAGACCCATTTCAATAGCAGCATCCACCATCGCTTCGAGCATCACGCACACAAAGGCGGGAGCTGAGCCCGTAAGGGCTGTCATCGCTTCAAATTTCTCTTCGGGAGTCCAGTGAAGAGCTCCTAAAGAAGAGAGGAGTTTCTCAATTTTAATCTTGTGCGCATCGAGTGTAGGGTCGCAAGCAAGAGCTATTACTCCTTCCCCATATTGAACAGCAAGATTGGGCATTGTGCGCAAAACTGTGCAGTTAGGAAAAGCTGTTTTAAGTTGGTCTTTAGAAATCCCTAGGAGGACGCTTATAACTAAAACATCTTTGATCTGTTTGAAATCGTTTGCAATCTGTGCAAAATTTTCGGGTTTAACCGATAAAATAAGAACCTGCTCGGAGGAAAAATCTTCTTTAGGGTTAGAGATGGCTGTTGCTTGAATCTGTTTAGCTAAGTCTTTAGCTTTTTCAAAATGCTTATCATACAGCGAGAGGGTGTGTCCCGATTCTGTAAGGCGGTGCGCGATTGCAGCTCCCATAGCCCCACATCCGATCATACGTATTTTCATTTTAGTTCTCCCTAATTGTGTAATTACCTTCGCAGATCCATTTGTATGAGGTGAGTGCATCCAATCCCATAGGTCCGCGCGCATGCAGTTTTTGGGTGCTCACAGCCACTTCTGTTCCTAGGCCAAACTCAGCTCCATCTGTAAAACGGGTAGAGGCATTCACGTACACAGCGGCCGAATCGACCATTTGGATAAAGCGATCAGCTTGAGTTTGTGTTTCGGTAAGAATTCCGTCGCTATGACCTGTACTATATTTTTCGATGTGTTCGAGAGCTTTTTCTAATGAGTCCACAACTTTGATGCCGAGATTCAGATTGAGCCATTCGGTTTGCCAATCTTCCTCTGTAGCCTTCTGAAGGAAGGCTTCTTGCGGTTGAAGGATGTCCCAAGCTTTGGGATCAAGTCTAAAACTAACCGTAGGTAGGCTGTGGATAAGTTTTGGTAAAAATGTTTTTGCGATGCTTTTATGGACAAGAACGGTATCTAGAGAGTTACAAACAGAAGGGCGTTGGGTTTTTGCATTTTTAATCACTTCAAGGGATTTTTCAATATTTGCAGAGGTGTCAATAAAAAGATGGCAAATGCCCATCCCGCCTGTGATCACGGGGATAGTGCTATTTTCAATGCAAAAGCGATGGAGAGCCCATCCACCCCTGGGGATCAGCATATCGATGTAGGCATCGAGCTTGACAAGTTTTTGGACAAGGGATCTATCGGGGTTTTCGATTAATTGAATGCAGGTTTTAGGTAAGTTTGCTTTTGTAAGAGCTGTTTGGATAGCGTGCATTAAGGCTCGATTTGTATTGAGAGTCTCTTTCCCTCCTCGTAGGATGGCACAATTGCCCGATTTTAGCGCTAAAGTAGAAATGTCAACGGTTACATTGGGTCTAGCTTCATAAATGACGCCCAAAACGCCAATGGGAATTTGGATTTTTGAAAGTTTAAGCTGCGAGGGAAGTGTGCGCGATTCGAGAAGTTTTCCCACTGGATCGGGGAGTTTTTCTACATTCTCAATTTCCGAAAGAATAGAATGAAGTTTTCCGTCTAGAGTTAAGCGGTCGTGGATTTGTTCTGATAGATCAGATTGCTCAAGATCGAGGAGATTGGCTTTTAAAATCGACTCTTTTTGCTGCTCTATTTCTTTTCTGATCTCGTGCAAGGCTTGGTTTTTTTGTTCAGTTGTAGCTACTCGGAGGATTTTGGATGCTGTTTTTGCATTTTTACCGAGAATAACGAGAGAATTTTCTTGTTTCATTTTAAGTTAAAGGTTGTGCCAACCTGTGCTCCTGAGGCCAGTTTGAGTAAAATATCGGGTTCTTTAGCTGAGCCAATTGTAACGCGTGTCCCATTTTGAGTGGCTAGCTTAGCAGCATGCACCTTTGAATTCATCCCTCCAGTTCCCACGCTAGATGAGTGAAGACTCTCAGAGGCGCAGCTTAAGATAGATTGATCGATTGTGTCGATAGACTTAATGAGTTCAGCTTCTGCATGAAAACGTGGATCTGCTGTATAGAGGCCTTGCTGGTCTGTGAGCAGAATTAGATGATCTGCTTGAGTAAGTTCGGCCACATACGCTGCTAATTTGTCGTTATCTCCAAAAGTGATTTCTTCTGTAGAAACCGTATCATTTTCGTTTATAATAGGAATAATTTGATGATCGAGTAGAGCTTGCAAGGTGTTTTTGGCGTTTTCAGATCGTTTGGGGTCTGCAAAGTCTTCGTGTGTCAACAAAACTTGTCCGATCAGGACTGCATAGATTTGGAATAGCTCTCCCCATGTTTGCATCAGACGCACCTGGCCGATGGAAGCGAGCATCTGTTTAGTGGGTAAGCTTGTGGCAGGAGGAGAGGGTAAAACTCCGTGGGCTGAGGCGATTGCTCCTGAAGAGACAAGCACAACTTGGATTCCTTGTTCGCGCAAGCTGCAGATTTGTCTGACAAGTTCGAGTATTTGAGGACGGTATAGCTGATTGTTCGCATCTACTAGAGAGCTTGAGCCAACTTTTATAATAATCTTTTTCATGGCAAAATTATACCTAAAAAAAATATTGAAAACAAGAGGGTTTTTCGTTTTGTAGGCGTTAAGTAGAAATGTCGTATTAAATTTAAAAATTATTTATATAAAGAATAACAGACTGTAGAGGAAATCGGCGAGGAAGGAGGAAACCAAATCAGGCCGGGGTTGTTGCCTAATTCATAATTTAGTCTGGAATTAGTCTTTTTCACTTGCTAGTGTATGCTAGCCAACTAGCAATTCATGCTTTTTCATATTATTTATTATT
>JAJACO010000024.1 GCA_022601475.1 Chlamydiales bacterium | reverse complement strand
GTCGAACAAGGCTTGAGATTAAAAAATCATTTGATTCTGCCTATCCTACCCGCCGTTAGGCGGATTTTGCCTACCCTGTTAGTAGAATCATCGGGTGGAGATTTTAGAGAAAAAATTTATTTGTGTGCTCTTAAATTGACACCAGTGTTGGAAGTGTTTCAGAGTTTTTTTGAACAGTCAGCTTTTGCGTCACTCCAATTATTGATAACTATCAATTAATGTGTCGAGAGATTGTTGCGCTATTTTTTTGCCCAGGAGGGCTCCTTGTTGCACATCGTTTGGGAAATGCACCCCTGCATATAAACGCGATTCTCCCTCTTCTTGACCGAGCTCCTCCCAGCAAACGCTCTGTTGCGGAAAAAAATAGCTTAAAATCGTGCCTGCAATGGCGCCTTGCATGGCGTGTCCTGAGGGGTAGCTAGGGTCTCCTGGTGTTGGAATTAGAAACTCCATTTCGGAACTCATTTGTGTGGGACGTGGCGTGTTATAGGTATATTTGGTGCTTAAATTGGATAGAAAGCCGTCGTAAAAGCTCATCATTAAAAGAGAATGAATCAGTATTTTTTTGGCGAAGGGGAGTTTATTTTCTTCCATGCATAGATTGGCGTAATCGAGCCATTTTTCGTCTGCAATGTTTTCCCATTTAAATACGAGCGCGCGCTGCTTTTCTGTTAAATGTGCTTGTATTTGATGAAGTTCATTGAGTTGAGCTTCCCAAAACTTTTTGTCGCTTAAAGGTGGAGGTGCGGGAGGGAGCAGAAGCGGTTCGGCCCAAGGGATCCAATGAGCCACTTGATCAAACTTGTTTGGAAAGGTTCCGGGCAGAGTTTCGAGATGGTTGTCTTCCGCTTCCATTTTTTTTAAGTAGGGCACAAGAACAATATGCGCGAGCTCCTCTGAATAGGCATCTGTTTTAAGTTCGGGGAAATTGGAAAAATCGGGGAAGAAATTAAGCACAAGTTGTTGGTTTAAAGGGTCCAAGCTGCCTAGAAAACATTGATTTACATTATAGGAAAAAAAAGCCGCGTCTCGTTGTGCTAAATAGAAATAGGTGTAGAAGCGCAATTGTGTAATAGAAGATGTATTGTGTGTCTCAAAATAGGTTTTAAGCGCCTCTTTCCAAACGAGGAGGTTTGCATCGGACATGAGATGAGTAGAATGTAGATGCTGCAGTGTTTGCGCAGAGTAAGAATAGTGTGTAGGAAGGATGGATGAGATAAAGGGAGCTTCGGCTCTTGCCGGAAGAATATACAAACCTAGTGGAATCAAGAGAAGGAGTGTCAGCCATAGTTTTTTTTGTAATTTATTTTTTATTTTCATTTTTCCCTGTGTATTTTATGTATGAGTTCAAACGATTTTTAATTTTTCTGTCAAGAGGAAGGGTGTATATGCGCGGATGGGTCGTCTTTTTATTGTTTACAAGCACTTTAGTGGCCGAAACACAGTCTCAGCCCGAGTTTTCAAGCGGCTATATTCAAAGGGAACCTGTATACGCCTCAAAAATGATAGTCGCTTCTGCAAATCCGTACGCTTCAAAAGCAGGTTTAGAAATCTTAGAGAAGGGAGGCAATGCGATCGACGCCTTGATTGCCATTCAGATGGTACTCAATGTAGTGGAGCCGCAATCCTCAGGCATTGGAGGAGGCGCTTTTTTACTCTATTACCAAAAAGATGAAAAAAAAGTGTTTGCCTACGATGGGCGTGAAACAGCGCCTCAGGCGGCAGATGAGAACATGTTTTTGGATGCGCAAAAAGAACCGGTTCCTTTTTCAGAGGCGGTGATTGGAGGGCGCTCTGTGGGAGTTCCTGGGCTGTTAAAAATGTTAGAGCAGGTGCATGCACAAAAAGGCAAACTTCCTTGGAAAGAACTTTTTCAACCCGCCATTGCTTTGGCAGAAAAGGGGTTTCCTATATCCAATCGGTTACATAAATTGATTTCTGTCACGCCTAACTTAAATACCTTTAAAGAGACCAGGCGTTATTTTTTTAAAAATGGAAAGCCAAAGAAGAAAAATAGCCTCTTAAAAAATCTAGAACTTGCCCAAACCTTCAGAATAGTGGCAGAGCAGGGGACAGATCCATTTTATAAGGGAGAGGTTGCCAAAAAAATTGTGCAAGCTGTGCAATCAGCTCATCCTCCAGGTCGACTAACAGAAAAAGATTTAGCGAATTATCAGTCGATTGAGCGTCATCCGATCAAAACAGCTTATCAAGGCTATACAGTGTATGGATTTCCACCCCCTTCCGTAGGCGGAATTGTGTTAGCACAAATGCTTAAAATGCTTGCCACTCAAGATCTTGAAGGGGAATCTTTGGGCTCTGCTCGCTTTATTGATATTTTTTGCCATGCAAGTCGTCTGGCTTTTGCAGATAAAAATTATTATGTTGCCGATCCTGATTTTTTCCCCGTGCCGCAAAAACGTTTACTCGATTTAGACTACTTGCAACAAAGGCTTGAGCAAAGCGGTGATCAACAAGGAGATTTTCCTGGACAAGCGCTTGCGTGCTGCGCTCCGATGCATTTTTCGCCTCCTTTAGAGTACCCCTCCACCTCTCAGATTTGTGTCGTGGATGAGGAAGGGAATGGAGTGTCGATGACAACGAGCATCGAAAATGCATTTGGATCCACCTTAATGGCTGGAGGATTTATTCTGAATAATCAGCTCACTGACTTTTCGCTTGTTGCAGAACAGGAGGGTAAAAAAACAGCTAACCGCATTGAGCCTGGTAAACGTCCAGTGAGCAGCATGACACCCACTCTAGTCTTTAAGGAAGACTCAGATGAGCTGTACTTGACCGTTGGATCGGCGGGAGGGGCGCGCATTGTAGATTTTGTGGCGCAAGCAGTATTTGGGGTGCTAAATTTTAATCTTAATATTCAAGAGGCGATTGATTTTCCACACTACGCCTCGATTGGACCCATCCTAGATCTTGAAAAGGACACCTCTCTTGTCGACGCTGTTGCCAAACTAGAGGCATTGGGTAATACCGTACAGGTGATGCCGCTGAACAGCGGAACGCAGGGGATTCAGCGTATAGATGAAGAGTGGGTTGGGGGTGTCGATCCGAGGCGGGAGGGGCTGGCAATCGGAAATTGAACAGCATTGATTTATGGGTTCCGGCCACAATTTGACATTTATCCACTTTCTGGCCACTTCTTGGGTTCACAAACCGGCCACAACTTGACATTTATCCACTTTCTGGCCAGAATGAGGTGATAAACCCACTATAATTAGATTCAATATGCATAGAAATATCCCCTTTATCGGGAGACAGCAGGAGTTAGAAAAACTTGGTCAGGTAGCCAGTACGCGCGTAGCGAGTTTGGTCGTTTTAAAGGGACGTCGTCGAATTGGTAAAACCAGATTGGCTGAAGAATTTGGCAAACAGTATCGCACTCTTTTGTTCACGGGCCTTCCCCCAACTCAGGGGGTCTCAGCTCAAAATCAGCGAGATAATTTTGCTAGCCAGTTTTCTAGACAACTGATGGTTCCGACTCCTCGAGCTGATGATTGGAACGCTCTTTTTTGGGCGCTGTCGCACTCGACTCAGACGGGGCGCGTATTGATTATTTTGGATGAAATTTCATGGCTTGCGCTCAATGATCCCACATTTTTGGGTAAACTCAAAACAGCGTGGGATAATGACTTTAAAAAGAATTCAGAATTAATTTTGATGTTAACGGGATCCATATCTAGTTGGATAGAAAAAAATATCTTAAGTAGCACAGGGTTTGTGGGACGTATCTCTCTTGATATGACGTTAGAAGAGCTTCCTTTGTTCAGATGTAATGAATTTTGGGGAAAGGAGCAAGAGCGGGTGAGTGCATATGAAAAGTTTAAGTTTTTGGCAGTGACCGGAGGAGTTCCGAGATATTTGGAGGAGCTGATCCCCGCGCTATCATCCGAAGAAAATATTCGACGTCTCTGTTTTCAAAAAGGAGGGATGCTTGTAAACGAATACCAGCGCATTTTTTCAGATCTTTTCCATCGACGTGGAGCTCTGTATGGCAAAATAGTGACCCGTTTAGCAGAAGGATCTTGTGATCAAGAGGTGATTGCTCAAGCTATTGGTCTAGAAAGAGGGGGTCGTATTTCTGAATATCTATATGATTTGCAAACGGCAGGATTTATCTCTCAAGATCAAACCTGGCAGATCAAGACAGGAAAAGTCGCTAAGCCTCGCAAATACCGTTTAAAAGACAATTACCTGCGTTTTTATCTTAAATATATACACCCGAATTTATCGCGAATAGAACAAGACCGCTATCAGATCAATCCGACTCAATGGCCCGCTATTTTCGGACTGCAATTTGAAAATTTAGTGTTGAGTAACAGAAAGCGTATTCTCGAATTGCTCTACATTAATCCAAATGATGTTATTTGGGATGGACCTTATTTTCAGGTATCCACAAACAAACGGTCTGGTTGCCAAATCGACTATCTTGTTCAAACACGTGATCACACACTCTATCTTTGTGAGATTAAATTTTCTAAGAATCCGGTTTCAAGTTTAGTGATTCAGCAGGTAGAGCAGAAAATGAAAGCGTTGCAACTACCGAAGGGCTTTTCGATTCGCCCTATCTTAATCCATGTTAATGGTGTGAGCGATCAGGTTTTAGCTAAAGAATTTTTTTCTCGGGTGCTTGATTTTGGCCAATTGCTTACAAAACGATACCAAGCTTGAGTTATGCAACGATCTCATTGGTAATTGGTTATTTGGAACTTGAATTGTGTTTTGGTTCTTGGTTTTTGGACACTTGGCCTAATTTGAATAGAAACT
>JAJACO010000023.1 GCA_022601475.1 Chlamydiales bacterium | reverse complement strand
TATATAATAATGTGTTATAATCATTTTTTTAAATTTTACAAGGATTATAACATGTCTTTAAACACTGTAAATAACAACTCAATTATTTCTTCAGCGCTTAATACATTTAATTTTTCTGCATCTAAAGCTTTTAATAACGCCTTAAATAATACAAGAACATGCGTAAAGGCGATTGGAAAGAATATCATAAAGCAAAATTTTTCCGATTATCAAAGCTGGATTGCGGATAAGAAAGAGTCTATGTTGAATAAAAGGAGAGGCTTGGATGGCTCAAAAGCTATTTTTAACAAAAAATATGATAAGTACACAGGCTCAAGAGCTGAGAATTTTTATTCCCCTGATTGGAATTATGTTGTCGATTATTCTAAAGAATTTGTAAGTAAAGAAGAGGGCAGAGATCTGCTAAAACAAAGGGGTGAAACAGAGGGGGATTTTGTACTTGTTAATAACCCTGACGTGGGTTTAGCCAGCATGTCTTTCGATCAGAATGTACCCTTTTCTGAAATTTATACAGGTTATACGGATGTTCTTTATCTCGATAAAGATTTACAGATTCAAGAATTGACAATATACAACCCCAACAGTCACTGGTTTTTTGATCCATCCATGCAGATTTTTCAGAGTCTTAATGGTGCGAAAGGAGCGCTGGGATGGGATGGTAAAACAGGTGATTTTGCCTACTATGTAAGCAGTGAGAAGGGAACACATACAACAGAAGTGCTTTTTTTGGATGCTGAAGGCAATGTTCAGAAGTTTGATTCAAATACGATGCAATTTCCACCGGGTAGACAAATTATTAGTTCTAGTCAGCGTAAAAAATTATTTGAGAGCGTCAAGCTTTTGAGTTGGCAGCTTGGAGCACTTAAAAAAGCAATTGTGGAAGATGCAAGTTGTTTTGAACCTGAGAAAATTCAGGATTTTATCAAGGGAGTGCACTACAGATTACTCGTGCAGTGGATGCCAAATGATACTGAGGGTAAATTATTTCCATCTACACAAGAAGGTTTTATGCAAGATTTTCTGGAATGGACTCACAACCACCCAGAAAAACCTAGTTTTCATATGCCTCATTTATTCAAAATTTTAGGGCATTATTTTTCGTCGAGCAGCTACAAAACTTCATATGAAGTAAAAGAAGAAAACCCTTTAAGATTGAGAGAAAAAGCAATTTCTTATGGTTTTTTGCATGCAAATGTAGCAATCAATGTTTTGCAGGAAGACTTTAAGAATTATTTAGAAGTAGCGAAGTTAAGTGTGCCTCTCAAAGAGAAAATGAACGAGATGGTTAAACATATTATTGTGCCGACTTCTCTTTCTCAAGCGGAAAAACAGAGAGCTGTTTCTCAGGCCATGCAGCTGCTTGAGAAGGGTATACCTGTCGCTGTTTTGTTTAATTTTAAAGAAAAATTACATTGCGTGGGTTGTGTATTTACGCAAGAAAAAATGGTATTAAGTAATTTTGGAGAGGGCGCTTTTGATTTTGAACTTGATGAAAATAATGGAGAAATTGGTTTAAAAGAATATAGTATGACTAACAATATTACTTCAGAAATGCTATCCGAGATTTTTTCTTGTAGTAAAATGGAAGACCTTCCTATAGATTCTGGAAACTTTTCTGATTCTAAATTACATTCTCTTTTGGGATTGAACTTTTTATCTACAGTTGGGGGAGGCACTCCTCAGAGAGGGGCTAATTGCTCTTTTAAAAGTGGCGTCCCTTTTTTGAAAGCAGGCCTTTATTTAGCCAATGTACCTGAAGAAAAAGCTATGTTAGTCCATAAAGAATTAATGCTATATAACCGAGAAAATTGGTTGAATCATTTATTCCGTGCAATCGAGCATACGGATGCAGGAAAGCTTCAAGATGAATTATTATATTGTCTTTTAAATTTAACTCATAAATATAAGCTCAAACAGAAAACTTTGCGATTTGAGAAGCAGAGCGATCTTTTACTGCTCAATCAAATACGTCAACAGGTGGTAGGTTTGCAGAATAAGGGGTGCGAACATCCTTACATAAAGAAAATTATTGATTTTTTGGATGGAGATCTGAATTTTTCCGGTTTAACAGGGGTGCATGAGTACGCATTGGAAATAGACAAAGAAACTCTACATACGTTTTTCGAGAAGTGGAGTCAAAAAGCGAAGCTGCATCAGCGTTTATATCAAATGATGAATCAAACAATGGATGGCGTAAGGAATAAAGCCGCAGGATGGGTGAACGAGCAATTTGAAATGCTTACAAGTGGAGTTTTACAGGTATGCGCTTCAAATCTGCAAGGACGAACGCGTGAGATTACGGAATAGATAAACGGAGCGTCTCGATCCTGCCGGTTGAAAAGTTTTGCCAAATGGCAATAATAAATTTTTTATCTAAAGTCTCCACCCGATGATTCTACTAACAGGATAGGCAAAATCCGCCTAACAGCGGGTAGGATAGGCAGGATAAAATGATTGTTTAATCTCAAGTCTTGTACGACAAAGTGTTAGACTGCGTTTATGTCGCTTATGCTTCTTCTGAAAAAGAACTCCTTTTAAGAGCAATCCAAACCAACGCCCTTTTTCAGAAGAAGAATCCTCTTGGTCTATGGAGCCTTTCAGGTAAACGCATTT
>JAJACO010000022.1 GCA_022601475.1 Chlamydiales bacterium | reverse complement strand
TATAAAAACTCGATAAAGTATACAGGATTGCCGTCAAAACATCAAACCGTTAAATGTGGATAACTGTTTGACTTTTTTGGAGACGACTGGCACTCTTTCAAATTACTATTCTTTTTTAGGACTGATGATGACAACGACCAAGACTGAATCTGCAAAGAAGGCAAAGACCACTGTTTATATGACCGAGGAAGAGGAGACTCTCCTAAATGAGCTGTTCATCAAAAGGCTCAGGGAAAAGAGGAAAACTGATAAATCTGCTCTATTTTGCGAAGGCATCAAACTTCTTTTTGAGAGAGAAATAGGGGGCACACCAAATGCCTAAAAAGAAAATCCCCGTCTCAAAAAAGCAAGATTTAATCTCCAAGGCTCCTAAAGGATATGAGGCCATTCTAAACTCCATTAGCTCCAAGATTAAGTCCGCCCAAGCTAGAGCTATGAGCGCGGTCAACAGAGAACTGATAGAGGTTTACAGGGATATTGGTCAAATAATCCATGAACAGCAGGATACAGGGGGCTGGGGAGACTCAGTCGTCAAAACACTGGCTAGCGACCTCCAAAAGGCCTTTCCAGGCATGAGAGGATTTTCCTGTCGCAACCTATATATAATGAGAGATTTATACACCTCTTACAGGGGCAACGAAAAATTGCAGACACTGTCTGCACAAATTAGCTGGTCTCACAATGTGGCTATTTTGTCTAAGTGTAAGGACCCTATAGAAAGGGAGATTTACATGAAGATGTCTAAGAGAAATGGTTGGACCTATCGGGTGTTACTCCACCACATTGAAATAGGGACCTTTGAGAGAACAATGGTAGCTCAATCCAATTTCAAAGAAAAGCTTCCTACAAACCTACATCCCGAAGCCATTCTGGTCGCAAAAGACGAATACGCTTTAGATTTCTTGGGACTTGCAGATGAACACAGTGAGCAAGAATTAGAGAAAGCTATTGTACGTAATATCGAGGCGTTTCTTCGAGAAGTCGGCACCTCAATCTCTTTTCTTGGTTCTCAATACCGCATTGAGCTTGAAGGACAGGAGTTCTTCATAGACCTGCTCTTTTATCACAGGCGTCTAAAATCTCTCATTGCAGTTGAGCTGAAAGTATCAGAGTTCATTCCAGAGCACGTAGGGAAAATGCAATTCTACCTCGCAGTCCTGGATGACAAAGTACGACTTGAAGGAGAAAACCCCTCCATAGGAATTATCCTCTGTAAAAGCAAAAAGAAAACTGTGGTTGAGTATGCCCTCAAGGATGCCAACAAGCCAATCAATGTAGCTTCCTATCACTTGGTCAAGAAACTGCCCAAAGATTTGCAAAACGAACTCCCATCTCCAGAACAGATGGCAAAACTATTAGAAAACATCGATTAGAAACCTTACAAAAGAAGTCACCCCTAACAAGCTTTAAAACGCGAATTCGTGATTACACTGTTTAAGAAACACAAATCGAGATGTGTAACAGTTATACATCGGCCATGAAAGCAAGGAATCGATAAGCTGTTTAGCTTCTTCAAGAGCTATTCTATTCACCTCGCTCAAAACGTCTTTTCTCTTTTCAAGCTTTTTAGCATTGTCCCTTATCTGAACAATCAGTCTTTCGACAAAACTTTTTTGTGCTCGATTGCTTTCATGAGAAGCTGGAAGCCGATCTTGAATGATAGCAACCAATTCGCTGTGATTAAGCTCATGGCAATCTCGAATAATGCTTGCCTTCGCGTCTAAATCAACTTCACGAGAGGCAAGAACGTATGCAGCGCGCAGTGGCATTTTTTTGAACTTTTCCTTTAGGTTGACCTGTGACAACTCTCGATACAGCTCAAAATAAGAAAGCACATTGTAGCCTGTTTTACGAGTTCCAGAAGTAGATTCCAACCACCTTGTAAAGGTCCCAGCTTTGTAGGGCTTTAGAACCTCTTTAGCTTTGTGCACCCGCTCTCCCATAAGCACTGTGCCTTGACGTCCAACAGCTCTAATTTCTGGCCAAAATTCAATGGATATATTCCTGGTAGTGCAACATTGTTTCTGTAAATTGGTCTAGAGAAATGGGAAGAAAAGCCCTTGAAAGCAAAAAGGCCTGAAGCCAAAATCCTTGTAATAACTACAAAACAAGGAGAATTTATGACTACAGACCGAGAACAGGATACTCTATTGGAGACTCTTTTTGAAGCACTACATTTAGAAAATGATAGCCCAATGAAATTTTTGATAGAAACAGTACTCAATGCTGTCATGAAGATCGAGAGAAATAATGCTCTTCAAGCAAAGCCATATGAGCGTTCTCCCACGAGGCAAGGATATGCTAATGGTTTTAAAGATAAGAGATTAAACTCGCGTATGGGACAGTTGGATCTAGCAGTACCACAAACTCGGGGTATCTGTTTTTACCCATCGAGCCTCGAAAGAGGGCTACGTTCTGAAAGAGCTTTGAAGGCTGCTATTGCAGAGATGTATCTCAAAGGAGTGTCCACAAGAAAGGTAGAGAAAATCACTGAGCAGCTTTGTGGCTTGGAAATCAGCTCCACTCAGGTCTCTCGGTTGACGAAAGAGCTTGATGAGGAATTCGAAGCCTTTCGCAACCGTCCCTTAGACTGCTTTGCCTACCTGACTTTTGATGCCCTCTACTTGAAGGTGCGACACAATGGCACGGTGATAGATCAATCTGTTTTGATAGCTTATGGAGTCAATACCTCTGGAAGAAGAGAGATATTAGGAGCTTCGGTCAGCCTCTCCGAAGCCGAAGTACATTGGCGGCAGTTTTTAGAGAGCCTTGTGAAGAGAGGCATATCGGGTGTGCGATTAATCACTTCTGATGATCATGCTGGTTTGCAGGCAGCAAGGAAGGCAGTATTTCCTTCTGTTCCCTGGCAAAGGTGTCAGTTTCACATGATGCAAAATGCTTTGCATTATGCTCCTAAGAAGCACATGCGAGGAGAGATTGTCGAAGCAATGAGAAATATTTTCAATAGCTCTAATCTTGAAATGGCTGAAAGAGTTGTCAGGAACGTCTTAGATACGTTCTGCAAAAAAGCACCCGAGTTTACACGTTGGCTAGAACTAAATGTCCATCAGGGTCTTACGTGCTATCAATTTCCTCGAGAGCATCAGAGAAAGCTTAGAACTTCGAATGGTATCGAAAGAGTGAACAGAGAAATCAAGAGGCGTACCCGTGTAGCGGTATTGTTTCCCAACCCAGAATCAGCCTTAAGGCTTGTGACTGAAGTCTTGATAGAAATCCATGAAGAATGGATCACAGGAAGGCAATACTTGGATATGGAATTGCTTAACATAGAGAAAGAAAAAAAGAGCTATCTACAGACGGTGGCTTAGAAAAAATGAAGGATTTTGGAATTTACAGAAAAATGGTTGCTTTATCGACTCCTAACAATGCAGCTGCTTTGCCAATGCTCATTTTCATGCTAACAAATCTATGCAAAATGCATAGATTTGTCAAGATTTTCGTAGGTTTTATTTAACTGCTGCTAACCCTTAGTTTTTGAAAAACTTCTGATCTTTTTTGTTGAAAGAGGAGATCTTACAAAAGAAAAAGCAGCTGAGTTCTTAAAAGAATGTTTGAACTCTCGTTCTTTAGCAGAGAAAAAGATGCTTAAAACATGCCCTAGAAATTGATAGATAAGTGTATCTATATCGCTTGTTCATTTAACAGAATTCCCTAGGATTTACAACATAATGTCAATTATCAGACGTTGAAAACCTCATTTATGACATAGGCAGAAGCTTTCCTAAACTAGCTTTCCTTAAAACCAGGGACCTTGTTTTTTGGGCTTTTGTGGGTATCGTAAATCAGATCTAACTGATTCGGATATGCCTGTACTACTTATGTCTATGTTACAATGATGGAGATTAAATATGGTCTGAGGTAAATTAACAAGATTGCTATTTCCCCATAAACTAAGTGTCATTAGATCTAAATTTCCAATGCTCTCCGGCACAGCTGTGAGCTCGTTCATGCTTAAATAGAGCGTTGACAGGTTGATCAGCTTCCCAATGCTCTCCGGCAATACCTTGATCTCATTGAACTGTAAATTGAGTGTGTTCAGATTGATCAGCTTCCAAGAACTCTCTGGCAATGTTGAGAGCTTGTTTGAGGATAGGATTAGCTTTGTTAAGTTTTCAATCATAATTTGATGACCAAAGATATCTGGTAGCTCTGATAAATTAAGAAAATCAAGATTGAGGAATCCATCTGTCCCCCCCTTTTTATCAGGAGGTTGCTTAGATAGCGCTAAAAAATCCATGATTTTTTGGCGCGCTTTGGCGCGCTTTTCACTTGGAGGTGCTTTTTCAACCCATTCATTGAGAGTAGTTTTGATCTCATCACTCTCATTTTTGACTAGCACAGCCCAAGGAACTATCTTCTTTTCGTTAAGTGGTTGTGAGCTAATGTCATTGACAAGGTTGTTAAGAACAGGAACGGCTGTTTGGCTCACGGAATCCTTGCCCTCTGGATTAGATGGAGCATTAGGATTGATTTTTTTCCAAAAAAGAACGGATTTTTCTGAGATAGAATTAGCCATGATAATAACCACAAAAATAATTTAAACTTGCATGCCAAAATCATGGCATACTAAATTCGAGACTTAGCGCGACGTTTTAAAAAAAAACTTACAGAAGTTAAATGTAAAGCTTTTATCAAGTCATGAGATTTAATGCAATATTTGATCTTGCAAAAAGGAAAATATCGACCTGAGCGCGCCGACGACGGTAGGCAGCAATAGCATCCAGATCAATATCCTCCCAGCTTACATCAGGTAATACTTCACTCTCATAGGGGGTACGACTGCGAAGTTGATAGAGCAAATCTAAATCATGTGCTGTACATCGGTGATCTGAAGAGCCAATGCGACGAAAAGCCCCTTTTTCGATACTATGTTTTTTGATGAAAATCGGCTTTTCCCGCGCAAATGATTCAGAAATAAAGACGATGACTAAAGATTTGCCATTAATAACTTCAACTCTTATCTCAGGTGAGATGCTAACGTTTGGCCTTTCTCAAAAAGAAGTAGCTCAAAAGCTGGAAATTTCTCAACCAAAAGTATCCATACTGATTTCCGGTCCTCTTTCTTCTTTCAGCACGGATACACTTCTGCACTACTTATCCATCCTCGGATGCGATGTTCAGATCCGTGTACGCAAGCCAAGATCCCGTGTTGGCATTTTTCGTCATAAATGGTGTATCTCTGTTCGCTAATTACTTATAACCCAGTCTTTGGAAACTACTATACGATATAAGTTCGTCTTTTTTAAGTTTAACTTTGTTTTTGTGACAGGTAACGATTATGGACAGTTTTAACGTTTGCTTTTTGCAATCATCTCTAAAGGACCGAGTTTTACGGCGCATGGTGAAAAAAATCTCTCTAGAGAGACTCTTCATCAATATTTATGTTCGGATTACGGTGCTTTCCATTCGTCAGACAGTCGACTGATCTTTGGTTCTTGTGATCTGCACAAATCACTTTAACTTCAAAAATCATTAGAAGATTTGGATCCAATTTTCCATAGGTTCCATACGCTAGATCCGGATGAATAAATAATTTTCGCACTTCTCCTTCATACATTCCTGCAACACCTTGTGCAAAGCCTGGAATCGTATCGCGAAGAGAGATTGGGAGAGGATCGTCAAAAGAAACGATCTCCATTTCTCCCCATCGGTTATACGACCATATTGAATAAGTCAGCAAGGGGATGTTCTGGGGTTTTGTCGCTTTACCATTACCATTCTGCAATTGTTTATAGTAAAGTTTACCTGGGACAAGTTCGACTGCACCTTCTTTCGCTATTTTGGCCAAAAAAGCTTCAGCATCTGCTAAATTTTCTTCTGTTTGTTTGGCAAGAAGCCTTTCTTGAAATTGATAAACTTTTACCTGCAACGTGTCTTCATCACAAGAAAAAATTTCTCCTTGCTCTGCTGCGCGCATTCCTGCAATCACTTGCTCAAAGTCATAGCGCATCCCTGGTCGCTGAAGATACTCTTGCCAAAGAATATACCCTCGATAGAAGGAAATCTGTTGTTCCTCATTGAGACTTCTAGAAATCCCCCCTGCTGTTTCAGCATTGCATGTTTCTACAAAACTGAGGAAAAGAATTAGGAATATAAAATATTTCACTGAGGACACATCCATTGGTGCAGAGTGACTTCTAAAAAACATTTTTGTTGATAAGCTTGATGAATTTTTTGTTTGGTAAGCAAATATTCCTCATGGAGTTGTTTTGTCTCTAAATCTTCATTTTGGGTCATGAATATGGGAGCCATGAACTTATCGAGGAAAAAATCACTTCCATAAAGTTCAAATGGACTTTCGTGTTCAAGAATTACATTGAGTTCTTCCGCCGTTGAAGAGTCATCTAACAAGGGACAACAAACCTCTTTAGGGAATGAGAAGGTTTTATTGCTATATAAGCTGACAAGATATTCGCCTTTTGGTTGTAAGGCTTTCATGTCATGCATTGCTGTAAAAGGTGGGGTCATTTTTGCATTTAGATCACTGCAAATATTTACCTTACGCTCGAAGGTCATAGAATTTTCTTTTCCATATCCCAACAAAATACCTAGTAGCCCTGAGTGGTTATTTAATATCTCCATAAGGTCTTGTTGAGAGTAGCACAGTTGTTGCATTAATTGCTCAGTGTCAAAGCAATCACCTAAAATTTCCTGAAATGTATCATAATTATCTTCTATTGCTTCCAAGGCATTTTTTCTATTAATTAGAAAGATCTCTACAATGCCTCTGTCGTCGTGACACCGTTTTAAGATAAAATCATTACTTGGAAATAAGGAAAAATAGGCTTCCCATTTAGCCCATCCTTTTTCAAAAATAAGAAATTCATTTGGATTATGGAGGTTCCATGGAGTCCTTTTAAAGGAATAACAAGCTATGGACATGGGTTTTTTTCCAAACAAAGTATATGCAAAATTATTATCTCTCAATAATTTTTGAAAAAAAGAATCAAGGATTTCGAGATCTTTTTCAGGAATAGTCTGTAAAATATTACCAGTATCGTTAAAAGCTGAAGTAATTTTGTCAGGAGAGTTTTTTTTGCACCCTGCAAAAACTGTTATAATAACTATTATCCAATAAGTCAGTCTCATCATGCTCCATTAGCCTTCAGGAAAATCGAATATTCTCCTTTAAATAATATTCGATTTTATTTTGGGCATTATTTTCCATACAGCGGACATTTGCGATTAATGCATCTATTGTCACTATTACGCCACCCACAACCAGGACATCGATAAGTCGCAGCCACAGCATATAATCCTGATGCATCTGATGCGACTAATCGTGCTGGTACCACATCGCCAGCTTCGTTTAAGTAAAAAATACCTTCTGGATAAATAAGGATGCGATCAGGAGAAAGATATATTTTTTCAAAAGAAGGCTTCGTCATCTCCTCTTCGATTAACTGTTCCTGTGCATATCCTTGTCCAAGCACTGAAAGGCCAAACAGCCCCACCAACATCAGTAATAAGAGTTTTTGTGCTCTCATAATTTACCTCATTTTTTTATGTTTTTTTCAACGGCACTTCGCGCAAAACAGCGCGTTATCAATTTAAATAAAGATCAAATTAAGGGGAAGGTAAAAAAAATTGGGCTCGACTGTGAAAAATTGATAATTCTTCTTTTATGGAAATTTCTAATCAGACAGCTTTACCTCACTAAAATGCGCTAATCAGGCCAGATCCTGCTTATCCAATAGATGATGAGGAAGTAGAACAAGGTCGAACTCATTTCTATCTCTATCAGTTTCGATGATTGGAGGTGTAGTCAAACCAGGCTCTCACATCCACTCCTTCATAGAGCCAATACCTGTACCTTTAATCTCAGCAATCGCCACTTTCAAAGCTCTTTCTGACCTAGACCCTTTTTACAGAACTAATGTTGCACTACCGAACGCGCGCAAGAAACGGTTAAAAGAGTGGGTAAGGGTTTTGCTGAAAAAGCTCCTGAATTTGTGCGTTGGATGGAATTGAATATAGACCAAGGACTTACATGCCATCAATTCCCTATTGAGCATCAAAAGAGAATCAGG
>JAJACO010000021.1 GCA_022601475.1 Chlamydiales bacterium | reverse complement strand
CAATTTGGATGACACTAAAGAAGCAGGGGAGAAAGGTTTTGCCTTATTTCGAACAAGCCTACCGATCCACCTTTCAACCCGGCATCGCTACTCCGATAATCTGACCCCCCACTGAACGGATACCCTTCTGGTGCGTGAATGCTTTGAGTATGATGACTGCCATAATTTGATTCGCAAGAGTGTGGATGATGGCAATTTCCAAAAGACAATCATCGATTACATCTTACGTCAGCAGGAGCCCTTTCTCCATATGCCCGAAAGGATCGAAGAAAAATACCTAGAAGATGGGGTAGAAAAACTCTTAAAATCCGCTGATCTAACGTATGATCAATGGGGCCATGTTATTGAAGAGAAAATCTATGATGCGGATGACCTTTATGCTTATTCGATTTTAAAAGAATACGATGAGCAAAGAAACCTTCTTTCCGAAACCAATCCAATCGGTCAAAAACGCACATTTACTTATGATGATAAAGGACGCTGTCTTGAAGAAACCAGTTTTTCTCAAAAACTTAAAGAAAAAATGCGCTACGATACGCAGGGACGACTTCTAGAATATGAGGTATGCGGAGCGGATGGAACTCTTCACACAACCACATATAAGTATGATTTTAATGGTAACCTGACGCAAGAAATAGATGCCTACCAAAACGTGCTCTCATATAAGTATGATCCCCTCACACAAAAGGTGATCAAAACCGATTTTCCCTCTATTGCGACAAACGATGGGCAGGTGCTGACTGTTTTCACCTCTTCGACATATGATTTCATTGGAAGGGAAGTCTCCAAAACGAGTGCAAATGGATATACAACATCTTGTCAGTGCAATGCCTATGGATCTCCAGTCGAGATCCACTATCCCAATGGTAGCAAAGAGTTTTACCGCTATACGAAAAATGGAAACATTGCGAGCCATACCGACAGAGAGGGATTGACCACAACATTTACCTACGATGTTTTGGATCGAGTCCTTTCCAAGCAATATAACTACGGTCTTGGAGAAGAAAAATACAAGAAAAAAAATGTAGGCGAGAGATTCATTATGTCTATGATAACCTGGGGAGACTTAAAACTATCGCTCAAGAAGATCTTAGGACATATTTTAAACGAGATCCGATTGGACGTGTGCTTGAAGAGAATAAAACAGATGCGAATGGCAAACTTCTTCACAAGATCGGCTATTGCTACAATGAAGATGGAGATCTAAGCAAGATCACTCGTTATATCGATGGCAAAGCGGCTATAGAGTTATATTTTTATGATTCTTTTGGACGCAAAACTGAAACTCAAGATCCCTATGGCAACAAAACAATAACTACCTATGATGAAAACCATATCAATCACTTGGGTCAAACAGTGCTCCAAATTACAACCATTGATCCACATGGCATCGCAACCATTGAGACAAAGGATCCATTTCTTAAAGTTGTAAAAGAAGAGAGATTAAATCCCCAGGGAGCCACAATTGCATGTTGGGACAAATATTACGATACCAACGGCAACGTGACAGATTGGAAAGAGCATATTTATGAGAATGAATGCTACCAAAATACGCAATGGACCCACTTTTCTTATACAAACGACGACAAAATCGCAAGCAATACACGTGCCTTTAAAACACATGAGGCTAGAGCAACCCAATATACCTATACTCCAGGAGGAAAAGTAGCGACTAAAACTTTACCTGATCGCACGACTCTATCCTATGGATATGACCCCCTTGGTTACCTTTGTTACTTGACCTCCTCCGATGGAAAGCTCAAACATCGATTTGAGTGTAATAAAAACGGCCAACTCCTTCTTGCCTTTGATGACGTTGAAAATATAGGAATTCGAAGAAAAATTGATTCATTTGGCAATGTCACTCAAGAGTTTTTTCCCAATAACATTGAAATCAGAAAAGGTTATGACACTTTTAATCGTTTAATAGGCCTATATATCCCTGAATTAGGTTCTATTTCATATACTTATGATCTCTTATTTCTAAGAAGTGTAAGTCGATTGAGCATGGACGGCCAATTACAATACACACATCAGTATGAGAACTATGATCTTGACGGAAATCTTCTTTCTGAAAGGCTGATTTTTGATTTAGGCAACCTCAACCATCGTTTTGATCTCAAAGGCCGACAATCAAAGATCCATTCTCCCTATTTTTCTCAGAAGTGCTCCTATGATGAATGCGATAACCTCATTGAAAATATCATAGATAATCAGCCTATTTCCTATACCTATGATGCTCTTTCTCAGCTGACTTCAGAAGGTGACTGCACTTTTAGTTATGATTCTCTATATAATCGAATTAAGAAAGACGATGAACACTTCCAAGTCAATCACTTAAATGAATTGATGGATCAAAACTACGATTTGAATGGCAATCAGACTCAAAAGGGCGACACTCATTATATTTACGATCCTCTAAACCGTTTGACAGAAGCTACTTTCAAAAATAAAAAAATACGTTTCTTGTACGATCCTCTTGGACGACGCTTAACTAAAATTGTGCTGAACAAAAAGTCTACCCACTGGCTAGAAATTGACCGAGAGAATTATCTTTACGATGGGCAGCAAGAAATTGGAGCTCTTGCTCAGGACGGCACTCTCAAAAATTTTCGAGTGCTGGGAGCAACTATTCATTCAGATCTACCTGTTACCGTTGCTATAGAAGTAGGTAAAAAGACATTAGCTTCTCTCACAGATACTGAGGGCAACATTTGTCGATTAATCGATCCTTTTTCAAAGAAGATTACAAACCAGTATGAATTTACTGCATTTGGAGAAGAGAAAGATAGAAAAGTTGATGAGAATCCCTGGCGCTACGCAGCAAAACGTTTTGATCCCGAGTTAAATATCATCTATTTTGGGAAGCGCGACTATGATCCTGAATTGGGCAGATGGTTGACAACAGATCCTGCTGGTTTTATAGATAGCCTGAACGCCTACCAATACGCCCTCAACAATCCATTTTGTTACTACGACCCTAATGGGGAATTTGTCTTTCTGGCATGCATCCCATTTGCCTTACTTTTTACTCCCGTAGCTATCCAGATTTGTGCTGATGCTGTTGCGGTAGGAATTGGTTGTTGGGGGTTGTATAAGTCAACACAGTATGCTGCTGATGCTATGGGTAGTTCTTATACATTGTCAGAAGACACGTGTTATACCTTTGTTGATGGTGCTATTGATAACAGGCGTGATTATTACACAAAGATGGACAAGAAAAAACATAGAGAGAAAAACTACCCTGGATCTCCTAAGGATTTGAAAAAGCATCCTGGTTGGAAAGAAACGACTCATCCCGAGCAAGCTAAAGGAGGAAGTAGAGTTTTTGAAAACACAAAAACTGGAGAAAAAATTCGATACGACAAAGGTAAGCCAGGTGCATCGGGACATGAAGCCCACGATCATTATCATCGCTATAATCCCAATAGTAAAGGTAAGCACGATAGATATTTGGATAAAAATGGCAAGCCTGTTCATAAAAATGATGATGCTTCACATCTTTATCCACCAGAAGGGAAGAATTGGTCATAAATCAGTAAGGTAGATCAAATGAGAATTAAAAACATAAAAATTATTTACGTAAATAAAAAATCATAATACTAAACATGTAAATATTAAAACAATACT
>JAJACO010000020.1 GCA_022601475.1 Chlamydiales bacterium | reverse complement strand
TATTGAAAAAGTCTAGCTTTTTGTACTTTCCATTTTTCCACAGCTCAACATCACTTGTGTAATAGGGTGAGCGTTTTTTCTCACTCACACCTCCTGCCAAGA
This sequence comes from Chlamydiales bacterium, assembly GCA_022601475.1. Lineage (GTDB taxonomy): Bacteria > Chlamydiota > Chlamydiia > Chlamydiales > JAAKFR01 > JAJACO01. The sequence goes on along the minus strand of JAJACO010000020.1, from coordinate 3,311 downwards.
CACTATAAATCACATCTTCTCCCATATCAGTGATCATACGATAGGTAGCCGATGAAAAAATCATCCGTTTGCCCTCCTGAAAAGATTGGAATGTGTCCACTGTCGCCCGGCTTCCATTTAGATGGATTGGTCCCACATCAAAGCCCAAAAACTTCGGCAGCTTGCCATCAAATAGGAGATAATTCATGTAAAATGCATTCGCCTCGCCCCAATCCATTGGTTTTTTTGTTTCAAATCGGCTAAGGGTGTGCTCAATGATGGATTTATAAGTGCTTAGATCTTCTGCCAATAAAATTTCATCAAATCTACCAAAGTTAAGTCCAAAAAAAGCGTGCCCAGGCCCGTAAATTTCCCAAATTTTTTCTCCAAAAATAGGACTAAAAACCTCTCGCATCAAATCTGTATAAATCGCCTCAAAGACAACGGGTGCCTTCTGCTCTTTTTGATAACAACAATTCCACTCTTTAAGCAGTTTGCCCATCTGTGTATCCGGTATCAAAGGGTGCAAATGCTTCATGATAAGCTCTGCTTGAATGGAGTAGTTATCCATCTGCAATTTTTTCATATCATCGAGTGTGAATTTCTTATCTTGATATAAAAAATCACAAATACGCTTGTAGCGGTAATAGGGGAGATGCAGGGTTGTAAGGCTAGGCATTCCCGATTGGTTTTTGTTGTCATTTGCGCTCGCTGCAAACCCGCACTCTGGATTAATCTGGGAGATCAAATCTGTTCCTAAGTGCATGCCTTGCCATAAATTTTCCTCATTCCAAGCTGGAAGAGGAAGCAATCCATTTTTTTTTCGAATAGGCATTTTGCCCGATTGCTGAAACCCAATATTGCCACTTTTATCTGCGACCACCCAATTCGCCGGAAGGGGCATTGCCCACAAAAACATCTGAGCTTCCTCCACTGTTTGCGAAGACCAGAGATGACGCAAGCAGTTCATAATAGAGGAGGGACCTTGTCCAAGGCTCGACCAAGCAAAACTTAAATACAAACCATCTTCAATAAAAGGCGTTTCCAAATTGAGTCTTTCAATCACACCTGCATCACTCTCAAAAAAGTAGAGCTGCGATTGCCCCCTTTTCTTGCTATGCATTCTCTCCTCTCTTATTTTAAGTGGAATCCATTTATCCCCCCGCCTGTATTCCCCTCCTTTAATCTCCTCAATAAAAAAGTCCGTTGTATCCATTAATCCATAGGTAAAACAGGCCGAAAGATTGGGTGTACGCCCCATAATCCAACCCGGAAAACCGGGAAGGGTAATGCCCATTTTATAAGCATTTTGACCACAATGCCCCACTATCTCATACCACATCGAGGGAAGACGGTTGACCTGAAGATGAGGGTCAACACATACAAAGGGAGAACCCGAAACTGTTTTTTTAGGGCTCAAAACCCAGTTGTTGCTCATCGGAGTTTGAAAAGGTTCAAAACGCATATGCCGATCAAAATAGGGAAGAGTCACTTTAAGTTGCTTGATTAAAGAAATCAAAGTCTCATCCAATTGATCTAAGTAGGGACTAAAGATTATTTTCAGCTTATCTAGCTGCACATCACCCCGAATCGCGTGAATCACTAGCCGTTCAATACGCTCTTGTTGCTGAGCAATGCCTAAATAAGAGAAAGTTTTTATAATCAGCATGGTATCGGTGATATGCCATGGCTCTGTTTTGGTATTAAAAAACTTACAAAAAAAAGGGGCGCCGTGTTTGTCAAGATAAGCATTCACACCCTCACAATACGCCTCTGCCCATCCGATCGCCTCAGGTGTGAGGCGGTGTAGATCTTGTACTACATCGCGCCTAAAACCTAATTTGCGCACAATTAAATCAATGGCATACGCCTCGGGCGCCTCAAAAAAGTACTGAGTGAGCTCTCCTCTTCCTAAAATGCGTGTGACAAGCATTTGCATCATTCTGTCAATGGAATGCGCAAATCCAAGACCTTTTTGGAGATCAAGCTCATTCTCAGCACGCATCTCAATTACACCGCCGACCGTACGGCGCATATCGATGTAGCTCGAGCCAATTTTAATACTTTGCCATCGGTTAGAAAGTTTCATTTATACTCATTCAAACTGAAGAATTGGTTTATATTAGATTAAGTTTAAAATGATGCGTAAAAAAGGTTCTCTTCCTTTTGTACGGGACCAACACGCTCCTTTATAGTAGGCTTCTCTTTCAAGCTTTGGTAAATCAGAAAATTTTTACTTTTTTTTGCGAGAAATTTTTCTTAAAACACTCTTCACAACAACACCTCTTTTTGTTACTCTTTTTTTAAAAAGGTCGATTATGCAGCTGGCTGAAATAAAAGCAAAAATCTACACTCACTTTGATCACTTCTTTTCGATTATCGCAAAACCTCAAACAGAACAGTTCCAAAATTTTTTAACCCACAGCCGTTGGTGTTATACGGTGCAAGAATCTATTTATAACGGATTTTTACTCAAAGAGGGTTTTGAAAAAAATTGGCAAGAGATCGTAGATTTACAAGTGCAATTTTTCCAAAAGCAAAAACTCCCTTCCTCTTGCTTTATCACCCCAAATTCTCAGTTAGATCACATTGGAGAGTACCTCAAACAATTAGGTTATCACACACCAGGTCCCTACCAAGCGATTTCTCTCGATCTCTCTTTGCCATTGACTCCCTCTTACAAACCTGTACTTAGCGTCAAGCCGGTTTTAACCGACGAAGAACTCAAAAAGTGGAGCTCCATTCTTGCAACGGTCTTCTTTCCAGAATTAAAAGAAACTCTCTCTGATTTTTTGTACAAAAACTATAAAAAATTGGGATATGCAGGCCCTATGAGGCACTATTTAGGCTATGTTGATGAAAAACCTGTGGGTGCAAGCTCTTTGCTTTTAACCTACAATGCGCACCCTGAAATTTGCGGGCTATGGAATGGAGCTGTTCTTCCAGAGTGGAGGCGCAAAGGGATGGGGAGAGCGATGGCAGAAAAGCGGATTGTAGACGCCCGGGACCTTGGCTTTTCTTTAATGGTGTCCTTTATGGAGGCTGATGCACTGGCGTGGTCATATTGCAAGCCTTTGGGTTTTAAAGCACAACACCTACTCCACCCCTATTTCTCCAACTGAAATTTCAGATTAAGACCATTGAACAACTCAAGCCTGGTATCGTTTTGGAACCTTTTTGCCCCATTTGAAAGATCTCTCGCTCTCTGTACCATATGCCAAATACTGAGATCGTTGCAAATGAAATGGGGCTACGGGTTTGCTGTGTCATAGATTTTCTCTCCAGGTTAGAGAGGAGATTTTACACAAAAAACTGAAATTAAAAAAGCATTT
>JAJACO010000002.1 GCA_022601475.1 Chlamydiales bacterium | reverse complement strand
CGATGTCCTTAATGACACCTGCAATGATCCCAAGATGATCCAGTCTCTGCGTAGTCACTTCCATTGTTAACCCCCTTTTGCTTTGAAGAGGGACAAAAATAAATCAAAATATCAATTTTGAAAACTGCTCAATGTCGGTTTAATCGCTACCGCGATTTCATTTAAAAAATGCCTAGCGAAGCACGACCCCGGTACGCCTCTCTTCCTTAACTGCAAAAACTGTTCCCCTTTTTGGACATTGTTTCATTCAGATGTGACAAGGCGTTGCAAAACAAGATCCATAAAGTTGCACTGTTTTCGCAGCTCTATAATTTGTTGCCGTTCTTTTTCATATTTTTGTTGAAGAGCAATTGTTTCCGGATGTGAAACATCTGCCAAAAAGTAGAGTGGATGGATAGTCGCATCCGCATCAAGTTCACTAAAACACTCAACTTGTGTTTCAACTATTTCCAGTTTTTTAGTGAGATTTTTATCCTCTGGGAGATTTTCTTTTTTTCTTTTTGCATGTGCTTTCATGAGATCAAATCTTTCTTGAAAGAGGGTCGCATTTCTCACGCCATAGCCAAGCATAATTCCCAAAAGTTGATCGCTATCGTTGATTGCTTTTGCTAAAGAAGTTTCTCTTCTCTCGAGTGCCTCTAAGAATGATTCTGGATTAAATGAGTCGCCGAGCTCTTTTTTAAATATCAATGCGTGCTCATATAAAACCCGGAGCATATTCTTCTTGTTTATGATTACAAGCACAAGACATTCAAAAAGATCTTTTTCTTCATCAAGAAAAATAAAGTCTTTAAGATCAAATTCATCTCTATATTTATACCAAGCGCTCAAGTGTGCTTTTCTCTTAGATATAAAAAATTTAGATCTTATGCATCTATATAAGGAAAGATCAGAAGGTACATCCAAACAATAATCAGCTAAAGACATTGGCTTAGACCCAAATAGGGTATATGAAAAATCGTGATCATCAATCAAGTCCTCAAACAAATACTTCATGTGCTTAAGATCACGCTTCGGAATAGTATTGATGTCCGCTTTTACAGAAAGCGTCAAGCATAGGCTGAGAAGAACTAAAACATATTTCATAAACAGGACGCCTTATGACATCTCTCATAAGGTCATTTACATCACTTGCATTTGTGAGGTTTATCAGGATCATACCAATGTTGGCAAATTGGACACCACACAAACTGACGACTCATCTCTGATCCAGGCACAAACACCCCCCTGTCATCGGAGCATAGCATACTAACCTGCACCAATTGCTCTTCAAATAGGAGGAACATCCCGTTTGGGGCTACATATATTCCTCCTGCGGGGACATAGAAATTGTCTGAAACTTGAGATCTGTCATAGGACATTTTGAGATCTTGTACAGCGAACACCTGGGAATACATTCCCAGCACGAGCACAAGCAAAAACGCTTTAGCAGATTTATAGATTTTCATTGCTCACTCCTCCATTTGAAAAATCGAACGCAAAACCAGGTTACGGTAAAAAGTTTTTTAAGAAAATATAAATTGACTAGACAGAAAGAACAGAGAGTCATATTTAATTGTTTTTGTGACACCAAACAATCGATTTACGTCGTAAAAACATGTCGCAAAAATTAATCTAGGCGATTTAGTCTGTAGCGAGTGGATTTTTTTACTCCCTCTTGAGCAATGATCCCTTTTTCTACGAGACTAGAGAGATCTCTTTGCAAAGACCGTCTATTTAATCCTGGAAAGAGTAATTCATAATCTTGAATGGTAAAATCTCTTTCCATTGTCAGCAGACTCTCCAATGCCTGTTTTTGTCTTTCGGAAAGTTTATATTGAAGTACTAGAACATCCAACTTCATAACTTGTGATCCTTTGAGCTGAATTTCATGCATTTGGGTTTCTAATGCTTTGCAGAAATATTCAAGCCAGTCTGTCATATCAAGATTATTATTTCTGACAGACTGGAGCGCTTGGTAGTAATCTTGACGATTCCGATCGTAATATTCGCTGATAGTAAAAAGTTTTTTAAAATCATGGCCAGAACGATAAAGACATAAAGTGGAGAGAAGCCGAGATGCCCTACCATTTCCATCCACAAATGGGTGAATATGAACAAGCTGAAATTGTGCAATTCCAGCTACCAAAACAGGTGGAATGTCCCGTTCATTTTGTAGCCAATCTATGAGCTCTGCCATTAATACAGGAACATCATACGGCGCAGGTGGGGTATAGATGACCTCTTTTGTTTTCGAATTAGCTACATAATTTTGAATAGTTCTGTATTGTCCTGGCTGAGCTGTATTACTTCGCACATCTTCTACCAAGCGTCTGTGAATTTCTCTGATTAGACCCTCAGTCATCGATCCTTGCGAAAAGATATAATCAGCAACGAAATCAAACGCTTTTCTATAGTTCAATAGTTCTCTTACGTCTTCAGAATCGACGCCTGTCATTTTTTCACCCGCAATCAGTCTTTCTGATTGATCCAAACTTAAATGAGTCCCTTCTATGTGAGTCGTGTGGTGGGCCTCCAGGATTAAGGCTCGAGACTGCATTTTAGATATCCAATCCTTGGATAAGGTAGCAGCTTCAAGAAACCCTCGTGTACGCTCAATTGCGTTAAGTGCAGAGGCTATTGGAAGGGAAATGGAGAAATTAGGATTAAACGGCATAAATTTATGACACTTTTGAATTTATTGTGTCATAAAAAAGTACTGTTTAGCAATACTTTTACGACATTTTTTATGACAAAATTTGCTTTCTAATCACGCCGCTGTCCTACTGAGAGGATTTTCTCAAATGGAGCCCAGTCAACTTTTTTAGTCACAGCATCTTTCATATTCTGTTTTTTGTCTCTAAAATCAGATAGATTATATATCTTAATAAAATAAATAGATGCAAATGATATAATTTCGGGAATTTATTTTATAAATGCGAGAATTAAGTATGTTCGAGAATACGCTAGATAATATGGTAATGTCGTACGGTCTTGGCAATGGTAAGTTACAGGCACTGGAAGAACTTTGTAACAATGCCACAGTCTATGTTTCCTGGTGGGGAAGTCGGAGGGTGACTGTAAATGAATACAACGGATCTGTTTCTTTAGATAAACTTGCTTGCGCATTTAGTAGTTTTTTAGAGAGTAAGCGCTTGTCTGATGAAGAGATATACAAGGACCTGATCACGGTATGCGAAGTGTCAACAGATATATCAACTAAAGATAGTCAACTGGTACGCACCAAAACTGATACAAAATACACGACAGAGAGTCGTGGTTACGCAAAAATCAAGAAGTTATACACACAAGAAGTTAATTTAAGTAGAATAAGTAAAATTTTTATGGTCATTCGATCAATATTGCCATTTCAAGCTGCAACCCCTTTTTCTTATCTCAACGATGGTACTGTTCTTTTTCATAAAAACTTCAATTTTAAGTTTAAGTATAGTTAATCTCACCGCGCTTTACATCGAACTGGGGTCGACTTGTTTTTGCGATCAATTTGTTTCTTGATGAGAAATCCCCGTTTTAGTATACTCCTTGGCAAATGAAATGCTTTAAATATCAAAGAGTTAATCAATATTTTGCTTGAAGGCCATCCTTTACTGGATGGCTTTTTTTTTGGGGTGCTGTATGCAGAAAGGATTTTTAGTTTTAGAAGATGGACTGGTTTTTGAGGGGTTGGCTGATGCATCCCAAAGAGGGCAGTTTTTTGGAGAGGTCGTTTTTACAACGGGGATGTGTGGCTATCTAGAGAGCTTAACCGACCCCTCTTTTGCGGGGCAAATTCTAGTATTTACCTATCCGCTCATTGGGAATTACGGCATTGCGGATGCGGCAAGCTGGGAGTCCAAAAAGAGTCATGTAGCCGGGGTTATCGTCTCCGGATGTTGCGAGAATTGGAGCCATCACGCAGGGCTCTTTTCGTTGAGAGAGTGGCTGGAAAGACAAAATATTCCGCTATTAGTCGATGTGGATACGCGCGCTTTGACAAAAGTGATCCGTTCAAAAGGAGCTCTTTTAGGCGCTATTTCGGATGTAGAGGAAGTGTCTGTGCCATTTGTAGATCCTAATAAAGAGCATTTAGTGGCGGCTGTTTCCATTCGGGAAAAGGTGGTGAGTGGGAAGGGGTTAAAGCGGATTATCGCTGTCGATTGTGGGATGAAGGAGAGCATGTTTCGGTTTTTGAGCTCTTTTCCTGCCGAAATTGTGCGTGTACCGCACGATTATGATTATACAAATGATGTGTACGATGGGGTTTTTCTATCCAATGGACCGGGCGATCCCGAGCGGTGCTCTGCCACTATTGAGATCGTTAAAAAGGCGATGGGTAAGAAAAAGCCGATTTTTGGGGTGTGTTTGGGCTCGCAGATGCTCGCTTTGGCTGCGGGGGCGCGCACTTATAAGTTGCCGTTTGGGCATCGGGGACAAAATCAGCCGTGTATGCACCTTGGGTCTAAGCGCTGTTATGTCACGTCGCAGAATCATGGATATGCTGTAGATGAATCCACACTCCCCGGTGATTGGGAAGTGATTTTTAGAAATTTAAATGATCAGTCGGTTGAGGGAATTGCGCACAAGAGCTTGCCGTTTTATGCGGTGCAGTTTCATCCAGAAGCGTCTCCTGGCCCGACAGATACTCAATGGTTTTTTCAGAGGTTTTGGGAATGTCTTTAAATAAAATTTTAATCTTAGGTTCGGGTGGGTTACGGATTGGTCAGGCGGGAGAGTTTGATTATTCGGGGTCGCAGGCGATTAAAGCTCTCAAAGAGGAGGGCGTTTATACTGTTTTGGTCAATCCCAATATTGCGACTGTACAAACCGATCCGGGAATGGCTGATCAGGTGTATTTGCTCCCTTTGAATTTAGAGACTGTGAGCGAGGTGATTTGCAAGGAGCGTCCCGATGGGATTTTACTGAGTTTTGGTGGACAGACTGCTTTAAATTTGGGATTGGAATTAGAAGCCGCTGGGGTTTTAGAAAAGTATGGTGTGCAGGTTTTAGGCACACCTGTTGAATCAATCCGGATCACTGAAGATCGAGAGCTGTTTAAGCAGGCGCTGGCGCAGATTGATGTGAAGACGGCAAAGAGTTACAGCGCGGTGTCTGTTGAAGAGGCCAAGGTGGCAGCACAAAAAATGGGCTATCCTGTGATGCTCCGTTCTGCTTTTTCTTTGGGAGGATTGGGCTCGGGGTGTGTGCAAACAGAAGCTGAACTTGTGAGTCTGGCTACAGAGGCTTTATCTAAGGCGCCGCAGATTTTGATCGAGGAGTTTTTGGGCGGTTTTAAAGAGATTGAGTATGAGGTTGTCAGGGATCAGGATGATAACATCATCACCGTTTGCAATATGGAGAATTTTGATCCGATGGGGATCCATACAGGCGAGAGCATCGTCATTGCCCCCTCGCAGACACTAAGCAATGAAGAGTACCACTTATTGCGCGAGATTGCGATTAAGACGGTGCGCCATTTGGGCATTGTGGGCGAGTGTAATATTCAGTATGCGGTCTCGGCAACAGGTGTGGATTATCGGGTCATTGAGGTGAATGCGCGCTTGTCTCGTTCGAGCGCTTTGGCCTCTAAGGCAACGGGGTATCCGCTGGCGTTTGTGGCTGCAAAGCTCGCTTTAGGGAAGCGGTTATACGAGGTAAAAAACTCTGTCACAGGGCAAACTTCGGCGTTTTTTGAGCCTGCTTTAGATTATTTAGTTGTGAAGATGCCTAAGTGGGATACGCATAAGCTAAAGGCTGCCGAGCGCACAATTGGTTCTGAGATGAAGAGTGTGGGTGAGGTGATGGCGATTGGACGCTCTTTTCCCGAGGCTTTGCAAAAGGCTGTGCGCATGTGCAATTTGGGGGCGAGCTCTCTATTTGATTATCCGTATGAAATCGAAGATCCTGAAAGGGAAATTGCTCAGGCGACCGACCGTCGTTTATTTGCCATTGCACAGTTTTTTAGGGCGGGGGGCTCTGTTGAGCAGGTGCATCACCTCTCTAAGATTGATCCATGGTTTTTACATCCGCTAAAGGAGATGGTGGATTTAGAAAAAGAGATTTGTAGCTCTGAGTTAGAGGCGCCATTTTTAAAGAAAATTAAGCAGTTTGGATTTGCTGATAAGGCGATTGGCCAGCTTAAAAAGCTAGATGAGGAGCAGGTGCGTGCGCATCGGTTGGCTTTGGGGCTAAAGCCTGTTGTCAAACTGATTGACACGTTGGCCGGAGAGTTTGAGGCAGAAACAAACTATCTTTATATGACCTATCATGGAGCGTATAACGATTTAGAGGGCAGTGTAACTCGGCCGGTTGTGGTGTTAGGATCGGGTCCTTATTCGATTGGCTCTTCTGTAGAGTTTGATTGGTGTGCTGTAAATACAGCTCGCACGTTGCGAAAGCACAATCAGAATGCGATTATCATCAATTCTAATCCAGAAACAGTTTCTACAGACTATGATGAGTCGGATAGGCTCTATTTTGAAGAGCTCTCTTTGGAGCGAGTGCGCGATATTTTAGATTTTGAGCTGCCTTTGGGGGTGGTTGTCTCTGTTGGGGGGCAGGCAGCAAATAACTTGGCGCTTCCTCTTCACAAAAAAGGGTATCCCATTATGGGCACTTCTCCTGTAGATATTGATAGGGCCGAAAATCGACAAATTTTTTCTACATTGCTCGGAGAGTTGGGGGTCGATCAGCCCGTTTGGACCGAGGTGAGCTCAAGAGAGCGTGCTTTAGAGTTTGCTGAGGCGCATGGATATCCTATTTTGGTGCGCCCTTCGTATGTGTTGTCTGGCTCTGCGATGAATGTAATCGAGAATGAGCAGGAGCTTGACCTTTATTTAAGAGAGGCGACAGTTGTATCGCCTGAGCATCCGGTTGTGATTTCGCAGTTTATCCTTCATGCAAAGGAGCTTGAGGTGGATGGAGTGGCCCAAGAGGGCAAGGTGGTGATTGAAGCGATTTCTGAACATATTGAGAACGCGGGTGTGCATTCTGGGGATGCAACCATTGTTCTCCCTCCGCAAAAGCTGTACTTAGAAACGATTCGTCAGACAAAGTCAATCACGCGGCAAATTGTGCAGGCGTTGAAGATCACAGGCCCATTTAACTTACAGTTTATTGCTAAAGGAAATGCGCTAAAGGTGATTGAGTGCAATGTGCGTGCTTCGCGCTCTTTTCCATTTGTCTCTAAGGTGACGGGGCATCATTTAATCGAAATAGCGACAGAGGTGATGCTCGGCACGTACATAAAAAAGCCTTATAATACATTGGATCTCGACCATGTGGGAATCAAAACACCTCAATTTTCTTATCAACGGCTAAAGGGAGCAAACCCTGTTGCGCATGTGGAAATGGCTTCTACGGGCGAGGTGGCGTGTTTGGGAGGCAATCTCTTCGATGCATTTTTTAAATCTTGGGAGGCAACAGAGCAGTTTGTCAAGGGTAAACGGTTGTTGATCAGCGCAAGCGGGGAGGAGCGTAAAAAACTCTTAGAAGAACTCAAAACCTTAGAAAAATTTGGTTGGGAGTTGTACACTACACCCGGAACACACGACTTTTTATCAAAAAATGGAGTGGCTTCTCGTTGTTTGTTTAAGGCGGGTGAGGGATTTAGTCCCAATATTCTCGAGGCGATCACCGAGCAGTCTGTCGATTTGATTATCAATATTCCAAGCGGGGCTAAGGTCAGTCGTCGCACCAAAACCGATGGGTATCGCATTCGTCGCTTGGCGATTGATCACCATATTCCATTGATCACAAATCTGCAGATCGCGCAGTTATTTTTACAGTGTTTGGTCTCACCTAATCCAAAGGGAATTTCGGTGAAGTCTTGGCAGCAATTTATGGAGGAAAAAAGAAGATGAAGGGAAAAGATATACTCTCTGTAAAAGAGATGAACAAAGCGCAGATTTTACAGATTTTGGCTGCCGCACAAAAGATGAAACAGAAGCCCGCTGAAGCTCTTTTAAAGGGAAAGGTGATGGCGAGTTGTTTTTTTGAACCCTCTACGCGCACCCGCCTCTCTTTTGAGAGCGCGATGAAAAAGCTGGGGGGTGAGGTGATTGGTTTTTCAGAGCCAAAAGCGACAGCTGTGCAAAAAGGAGAGTCTTTGCACGATTCGATTAAAGTGGTGGGTTTGTATAGCGATGTCGTTGTGATTCGACACCCTTTAGAAGGAGCTGCAAGAGAGGCGGCTGAGGCGACACAAAAGCCTGTGATCAATGCGGGAGATGGAGCGAATGAGCACCCCACACAAACGCTTTTGGATCTATTTAGTATTCAAGAGTGCCAGGGAACGTTAGAGGGATTGCATATCGCTTTAGCAGGAGATCTTTTATACGGAAGAACAATGCACTCGCTTGTGCATGCGCTTTGTCATTTTAAAACACGTCTCTATTTTGTCTCTCCTCAGGCTTTAGCGATGCCGGATGCAATTTGCGCCCAACTGCGTCAACACGGCGTGCCCTTCTCTTGCCACGAAACGCTCGATGAGGTGATCGATAAGTGTGACATTCTTTATGTAGGAAGAATTCAGCAGGAGCGCTTTGCTGATCAAGAATTCTATGAGAGGGTCAAAGATTTCTATAAGGTTGATCTTAACCTGCTCTCAAAGGGAAAAAAGAACTTAAAGGTGCTCCACCCGCTCCCTCGTTTGCAAGAAATCGAGCGTGCTGTGGACGAAACGGAGTATGCGTATTACTTCTCTCAAGCGGAGAATGGGCTTTATGTAAGACAAGCGTTATTAGCAATGTTATTGGGTGTTTTATGAAAAAAATATTATCTGTAGCAGCCATTGAAAATGGAACTGTCATCGACCATATTCCGGTGGGGATGGGGTTACAAATTGTAAAGCTTTTGGGTCTTGCTAAGCACCAAAAAAAGGTCACCTTGGGCTTAAACCTACCGAGTCAATCTATGGGATTTAAGGACCTCATTAAAGTGGAGGAGAGAAGAATCTCTAAAGAAGAAGCGGATCAAATCGCTCTATTCGCTCCTCAAGCTAAGATCAGTATCATTGCGGATTTTCGGCTAGAAAAAAAGTTTACTGTGAGCTTGCCCAAAACGATCACCAAAATTTTAGATTGTCCGAATGGGCGGTGTATCACCAATCATGAGCGTGTGACTACCCGTTTTTGGGTGGATTGTTTTGGAAAAAATGTGAGTTTGCGTTGTAGTTATTGTGAAAAGAGTTTTAATCATGCTGCCAATTAATCAAAAAGTACTCATCGATGGAAAAATGCTCACTGTGCTGCCTGCACTGATCGATCCACATGTGCACTTCCGTGTCCCTGGCGGTGAGCATAAAGAGGATTGGAAAACAGCGGCGCTGGCTGCGGTTTCGGCGGGAGTGACGCGCGTTTGTGATATGCCCAATAATACGCCCGCTTGCACCACTCTTCAGGAGGTAAAGGCAAAAAAGGCGCTCATTGATGCGCAGCTACAAGCTGTCTCGATCCCTCTGCGTTATGGCCTATATTTTGGAGCGGATAAATCGCGATTTGATCAAATCGCTCTTGTCTCCCATGAGTGTGTTGCTTTAAAGATTTTTATGGGAAGCAGCACAGGTGGACTTGTGATCGACACCGATAAAGCGTTAGATGAGGCGTTTCATTTTGCAAAACAGGCGAATATGTTAGTCGCTGTGCACGCAGAAGATGAAGCGTTGCTCGCTCAAAAGCGGATTGAATACGCAGGGCAAACAGATCCGAGCACGCACTCTAAAATGCGTCCTAAGCAGGCGGCCATTTTGGCGACAAAAAAAGCGATTGCGCTTTCGGCTAAACACGATGTAGCGCTCTATATCTTGCACTTAAGCACTCTAGAGGAGTTAGAGCTTGTACGAGAGGCAAAACGTCAGGGACTTAAAGTTTTTGCAGAAACAACGACTCACCATCTCTTTTTAACAGAGGCGGACTACGCCTCTTTTGGCACCCTTGTGCAAATGAACCCCCCTCTGCGCACACAAGAGGATCAGGACGCTCTATGGCGTGCTCTGCAAGATGGGACATTAGATACAATTGGAACAGACCACGCGCCGCATACACTTGAAGAAAAAAAACAACCATTTGGACAAGCCCCTTCGGGTATTCCTGGTATCGAAACTTTGCTCCCTCTTATGCTCGATGCGGTGCATCGCAAAAAACTGAGCTTAGAGAGATTGATGCAACTCACCCGCTACAACATTGAGTCTTTGTTTGGATTTGCTCCCAACAACGATGTGGTGTTAGTCGATTTAGAGCTTAAAAAGCAGGTACAAGATGCAGAGATGCATTCTAAATGTGGCTGGACTCCCTACCGAGGGAGAATGTTAACGGGGTGGCCTATCTACACAATTCTAAACGGGCAGATTTTTGGCTCTAACCAAGCAACACCTGAGGGAAAACAACAACTCGAAGCTTATCTGCAAACACATCAGGGAGGTTTTGTTGCAAACTCTCAATAAGTTGTTTGCGAGCGTGTTGCAAGTTGGCTACAGTAGGCGTTTGTCGCTCCAAGTAGAGCCCCAGATACTCTTTGCCTTCAAAAGGAATGCGCTGCAGAGAGGTTTGGGAGAGAGCTGTGTGCAGTTCAGGTGTCAGGCGCGTGCCAATAAAAATTTTTGTTTGCATATTTATCGTTATACCAAAGAAGTATTTTATGAAGGAACTTCCAAAATGGTGGCCTGAAAACCCACCGATTTACGACATCGAGAAGAGTTATCTCGAAAATCTAGAAAAAGGTCCCTTTTTTGGGGGACAAATCCCAGCGCGTACGCTCTCTTCCGAAGAGAAATGGCTCGATTTTTTGGGTTTTAAGGTGGCCTCTGCTTTAGGGGTTCCGGCAGGGCCGTTGCTCAACGCAAAATGGGTGAATTTTGCAGCGCAGATGGGGTTTGATATTGTCACCTACAAAACCATTCGTTCAAAGCCGCATCCAGCACACCCATTGCCCAATATGATCTATGTGGATACCAAGGGCGCTCTAACCCATGAGCGGGCACAAGAGATTTTGCAACAAGCTAAACAACCTCCTTTGGATATGGCCTCTTTAGCAGCGACAAATTCTTTTGGGATCCCTTCTAGAGATCGAGAATTTTTAATCGAAGATATTGCGCGCGCTAACAACGCTCTTGCTCCAGGACAGGTGATGATCGTCTCTGTTGTGGGCACTCCGCGCCCCGATGAAGATTTTGTAGAAGATTTTGTCATTGCCTCGCGCATTGCCCTTGAGGGGGGAGCGCAGATGATTGAGGCAGATCTCTCTTGTCCGAATGTAAAAACATGTGAAGGGAGCTTATTCACCAATCCAGACATGGTCTTTGCTATTTCACACCGCATCAAACAAGCGATCGGAGCTGTTCCTCTCATCATAAAAGTGGGAGTGATCTCAGATCCAGAGGTTCTAAAAAATGTCATGCTCAGCGCAGCACGCGCGGGGGTGCAAGCGATCTGCGGAATCAACACGATGAGTATGCAAGTTGTCAAAGAAGGCGGTGAGGCCGCTCTTGGAGAAGGAAGACTTAAAGCGGGTGTCTGCGGTGGACCCATTCGAGAAGTGGCGCTCGATTTTGTGACAAAGGCGCAACAGATCAATACACAAGAGAAACTTGCGCTGACAATTATGGGAACGGGCGGAGTGATCCTACCTGAGCACTTTAACCAATTTTTTAGAGCGGGTGCCGATGTGGCTATGAGTGCTGTAGGCATGATGTGGGACCCGTATTTAGCAACACGTTACACAAAGGAGAATATAAAATGATTCAAGACATTCTATTGCAACTGCATCAAATCGGCGCGATTAAATTTGGAGAATTTCAGCTTAAAAGCGGAATTTTATCTCCTATTTATGTCGATTTAAGACTGATTATTTCTTACCCGAACCTGCTTAAGCAGATCTCTTCGATGATGTGGGAAAAAGTTAAAGAGATACACTTTGATTGTATCTGCGGTGTTCCTTATACAGCACTTCCATTAGCGACAGCTTTGAGCTTAGAGCATACGCTTCCTATGCTGATGCGTCGCAAAGAGGCCAAAGCGTATGGCACTAAAAAAATCATCGAAGGGGTGATCACACCGGGTCAAAATTGCCTTTTAGTTGAAGATCTGATTACCAGTGGAATGAGCATTTTTGAAACGATTGACCCTTTAGAGAAAGAGGGGTTAAAAATCACAGATATCGTCGTCTTGCTCGATAGAGAGCAGGGGGGTAAACAACGCATTGAGCAAAGAGGGTATACTCTCCACTCTGTTTTTACAATGGAGACACTGCTTTCCACTTTAAAAGAGCAGCAAAAAATTGAAACGCATACAGTCGATGCTGTACAAAACTTTTTGGCGGCCAACCAATGCTAACTTACTCTGAACGAGCAAAATATTCTTTAAATCCCACCGGACAAAAGCTATTGCATCTCATGGATGAGAAGCAAACAAACCTGTGTATTGCAGCGGATGTCACAAGCACAAAACAGCTCTTAGAGATAGCGGATAAGCTAGGCCCAGAGATTTGTGTACTTAAAACACACGTAGATATTCTAGAAGATTTTACTCCATCTTTCCCTCTCCATTTGCAAGAATTGGCCGAAAAGCATCACTTTTTAATCTTTGAGGATCGGAAATTTGCAGATATTGGCAACACGGTCAAATTACAATATCGCGATGGGATCTATCGCATCTCAGACTGGGCAGATATCACAAATGCACATATCGTGCCGGGTCCGGGGATCATTGAGGGGCTCAAGCAGGTTGGACTGCCCAAGGGGCGTGGCTTGCTTTTGTTAGCTGAGATGAGTCCTCAGCAAACCTTAGCAAAGGGAGAGTATACAAAAACAGCTGTTGAATGGGCACAGAGTCATGCAGAGTTTGTCATGGGCTTTATTTGTATACGTAAGCTGACAGAAGATCCTTCTTTTGTGCACATGACCCCGGGGGTTAAACTCTCTGCAGGCTCAGATGCACTGGGACAAAACTATCTTACTCCTGAAAAAGTGATTGGAGAGTTGCACAGCGATGTTATCATCGTGGGGCGAGGGATCTATGAAGCAGAAAATCCTGTGCAAGAAGCTAAGCTTTATCGTGCGGCAGGTTGGAGCAGCTACCAACAACGTATCCAATCATCGCTTTGTTGAATAATTTGAACCCGAGTGGCATGTAGTCAACGCAAAGAAAAACAACAAGTTTTTGATTATATGATCTGATCTACTAACAGGATGGACAGGATCCGCCTGACGGCGGGCAAGATAGGCAGTGAGGGTTATACTCATTATGAAGAAACTGCGTTTGCCTGAAAGGCAATAGTGAACAAAGAGGATTCTTCTTCTGAAAAAGGGCTCCTTTCAAGAGAAATCTAAATAAATTCCCTTTTTCAGAAGAAGAATCCTCTTTGTTCATGAT